>JACCQV010000808.1 GCA_013813945.1 Deltaproteobacteria bacterium
CCCGCATACGCCGCACTCTGATCCGCCGGCAGCGACTTCAGGAGCACGTCGTCCGTGACGTTCGGGATGTTCTCGTCGCGCGCCGCAGCGAGCACCGTCTCGGTCGCCGAGATCGTACCCCCGTGCAGCCGCATCAGCTTCACGAGAGCGTCGACCGCGAGCGGCTCATTCGCGCGGTGAGCCATCCGGTACGCGACGATCACCGCGATCAGGTCACCCTGCTGCGGCGGCACCGCCCGGAGCACCACGAGGCACTGCGCCAGCGTGCGTTTCGTGCCGACAGCTGTGAGTGCGAGGTCATAGGCGGCACGCGCTCGTGCGGGCAGGCTGGCGAGCCGGTCGGCCGCAGCGCGCACCTCGAAGGGGTCGACCACGACGCCGAGCGCGATCAAGGTCTCGGCGGCCGCGATCTCGTACGCGGTGCCCTTTCCGATCAACACCCGCAGCGCGGCGGCCTGCACCTTGACGTCACCGCCATCGGGCTTCGCGCGTTCCGCGCGGATGATGCCGATCGATCGCCCTTCGTCGTCATCGGTCAGCTGCGCGGGCTCGATCGTCGAGCTCGACTCGGTCTCGGTTCGCGGCTTGACGAGCGACATCGTGCGCAGCTGGGTGGGCTGCGTGGGTGTCGGCGTGACTGTCGCTCCGGTCACCGGCTGCGTCGACGTCGAAGGCTGTGTCGGCACGACATCCGTGGCATCGCGCTCGGCCTGCTCGACCCGCGTCGTCTTGCCCACCGGAGCGATGTCGTCGTCCTGGCGCGTCGTTGCGCCCACCTTGCGTACCGCGAGCGCGCGGTCGTCGTTGCCCATGCGCCTTCAGGATGCAACGTACGATCCGTGCGATTTCTTAATGAAATCAGCCGGGTGGTGCGCGCCGGTGTGTGCTGCCGACCACCACGTGTCGCCTGGGAGGCGACTACTGGAACTTGATGGTCCGGTACCCGAACAGGCGAACGCGCTTGGCGTAGAGGTCGAGGATGAACAGACCGACGACGCCGATCAGCACCCATGGCCACAGGTCCTGAGCGAACTTGACCGATTCGTTGTCCTTCGTCGCCCAGATCTGGGCGGGCTCCGCCTGATCGTGGCCGCCGGAGACCTGCGCCGCGTGACGCAAGGGTTCCGGATCCGGCGTCGTGCGCAGGTACTCCAGTGGGTAGGACAGGGCGACTGCACCCATCGACTCCGCGACCGTCTTGCCATCGCGCTGATGCACGGCCTTCAGCAGATAGCTGCCGTACTTCTGGATCCGGAAGTCCGCCGTGTAGCGGCCCGCCGCGGTCTGGTCCATGCGGATCTCCTGGCTGACCTTGTTCGTTGCGGGATCGATCACCTGGAGCTTGGTGTCGAGCTCGTTGACGAACTTGTCGCCCGAGTCGATCGCATCGACCGTGATCATCGCGCGGCCATCGGCGACCTGCGCGGAGAGATCGTAGCTGTCGTAGACCTTGCGGCGCATCGACGATCGCACGACCTGCGCCCAGAACTTCGGATAGCCGCCCCAGCGGATCCAGTCGACGCCCCAGCGGTTCTTGACGTCACTGGTCCATGCGACGGAGCTACCCGCACCGTGGCGCCAGCGCGCGAGGATCGGCTCGCCGAGATCGGAGATCAGGATGGTCTCGGCCGTCGGCTTGGGCTTCGTGGTGACGTAGCCGCGAAGGGGCGGCGCATTCTCGACGCCGGTGCCCTCGATCGCCTCGACCTTCTTGGCGACGCGAACGTGGATGATGTCCTCGACGAGCTGGCTCTTCTGCGCCTCCTGCGTCTCCTTCATGAAGATCTTGGGCAGCGAGCCGATGTCCTCGACCATGTAGAGGCGGCCGTCGCCGAGCTCGGCGATCTGCGTGAGCTGGTCGCGGTCGGCGCCGGGGACACCGACGGCGGACACGGTGATCCGGGCGCCGCGCATGTCGGTGACGAGCTCGGGGATGCCATCGCGCGGCGCCTCGCCGTCGGAGAGCAAGATCACGTGCTTCACCTTGGCGTTGACGCCCTGGAGGATCTCGAACGCCTCCTTGAGGCCGGGGAAGATGTTGGTGCCGCCGCCCGACTGGAGCCGGGAGATCTCGGCGGAGATTCGCATGCGGTTGGCGGCGCGCTGCGGGCGGACGAACACGGTCGCCTCGCTGTCGAACACCACGACGGCGATGTAGTCGTTCGGGGCGAGCACCTCGGTCGTTGCGCGCGCGGCTTCCTTCGCCATCTCGATCCGCTGGCCCTGCATCGATCCGGACTTGTCCATCACGAGGACGAGCGCGATGTCGGGCTGCTCCTTGATCTTCTCGGAGTCGAAGCGCACCGGCATGATCTGCTCGATCCGGGTGCGCTCGTAGCCGCCCGAGCCGAACGAGTCCTCGCCGCCGGCCATGATCAGGCCGCCGCCCATCGCGGAGACGTACGTGTCAAGCGCGGCCATCTGGCCGGCGCCCATCAGGTGGGCGGGGACGTCGGAGACGAGCACGAGGTCGTACTTCTCGAGCTCCTTCGCACTGGAGGGGATGCCCGTCGGGCCGCGCACGGTGACATCGATCTGCTCGTGCTCAAGCGCCTTCTGCAGATAACCGGCGGAGCCGGGCTCGCGCAGGATGCCGCCCTCGACGTAGAGGACGCTGGGCTTGCCCTTCACGGGCGCCGTCATCACGGCCTCGTTGTTCGCCTTCTCGGTGTCCTTGTCGAACTTCGCGAGCCGCAGCTTGTAGGTGGTCGCGCCGGCGCGCTTGGCGTCTGACTTGAACTTCACGAGGTTCTTGCCCTCACGCAGCTCGACCCGCTTGCTCGACTCGAGCGGGTTCGGGAACTCGTCCTGCTGGAGCGAGAGCGTCGCAGACTGGGCTTCCGTCGACCACACCTCGGCGGTGACCTCGAACGGCTGACCGACCTTGATCTCGTCCGGCACGATCACGCCGACGACGCGGATCTCGCTCGTCTGGTCCTGGTCGAACGTTCGCCACGAGACCTTCACGCCGAGCTCCTTGGCCCGGTACGCCTCGACGGCGACGTCACCGACGGTCTGGTTCCCATCGGAGATCACGACCATGCGCGGCAGGTAGCCGTCGGGGTAGAGCCCGTAGGCGAGCTGCATCGCAGCCTGGATGTCCGTGCCGGCGCCCGCGCCGACGTGCCGCTTGATCCCGGCAGACAGCGAGCCTTCCTCGACGCGAACGACGGACGGCTTCTCGGCGAGCGTGATCAGCTGGAGGTTTCCCTCGCCGACCTCCTTCTGGATGTCGTCGACGTACTTCTTGGTCGCAGCGAGCTGCTTCTCGGAGACCGAGTCGGAGACATCGACCAGGATCACGGTCGAGACCTTGTTCTGTTCCGTGATCCACGAGGGTCGGGCGAGCGCCAGGGCGACGCCGATCACCACGAGAGAGCGCAGCGTCGACTGCACGACCTGCTGGAGCACCGAGAGGTCGGTCAACGACAGGACGCGCAGCAGGTAGAACGCGGGGACGACGCACGCGAGCAGCAGCCACTGCGGCGCGAGTAGATCGATCGAGCGATCGATCATCGCGAACCGGAGGACGTCCGGATCGAGGGTGATCGAGGTACGGTCGGCGATCCACCAGTCGATCAGGAAGTAGAGCGCGACCGATGCACCGATCGCGATCCCGAGGCGGATCAACGCCGCGGGCGTCAGCAGGGACCGGAGGAGCGATCGCGTGGACATCAGACGGTGATCCGGCGGTGATAGGTGACCCACTCGACGACGATCAATGCCATCGCCAGGAGAACGAGATAGATCCACAGCTTCCGGCTGCGGCTGATCGCGAAGGCCTCGGGGGCCTGCAGCGCCTTGCCACCGAGGGTCAGCTCGCTCGACGGTGCGATGTCGGATTCGATGGTCGACGAGAGATTCGCCGCGAGCTCGATCGTCGCCATGGGCTTGCCGAGCGTGTCCTTCGCCGTGAGGTCGTAGTAGCCGACGCGGGAGCCATAGAACGTGGCAAGGCCATCGATCACCGGAGTCTTGGTCACGAGGCCATCCGGTCCCTTGACCTCGGCCTCGGTGGCGCCGACCACGCCGTCGAGCGGCACGCGCTGGCGAGAGCCAGTGGCATAGGTGGTGAGGAGGTCCGTGGTGTCACCCGCGAACCAGTCGAGGGTATTGACGAGGAGCATCGGGAACGCGACGCGCATCGGCAGATCGGTCGCTCCGTCACGCCCCGTCGATGGCAGCGAGAACCCGAACGCGAGGATCTTGCGCTTGCCGTCGCGCTTCGCTGCGATGATCGAGTCGCGCACCCAGTAGGCGAGCGAGGACTCGCCCCGCTTGGGATCGATCGTGAACACGTTGCTCTTGTCCATGTAGACGTCGGACATCGTCACCCAGCGCATCACGGGGTGACCTTCGTCGACCTCGGTGATCCGTGGGTTCGGCGTCTCACCGCGAATCGTGAACGGGCTGTGCTCCCCGGTCGGATGGAAGAACAGGAGGCTCGCGGGCGGCATCGGCAGCACGGCAGGCGTGTGCTCGTCGAAGATGACGACGTCCATGCCGTCGACGATCGATGGATTGGCGTCGTACTCGGCCGGCTTGAACTTCACCGGATCGACGTTGTCGTAGACGAGCAGGGCGCCCTCGAGGAACAGGTTATCCTCGGTGATCATCGCGACCTTCTGCTTCTTGCGCGCGGGGAGCAGCGCGTAGGCCTCGTCATCGAGCGAGAACGGGTCGGAGCCGCCCGCACCCTCGACCGGCTGCAGCGAGACGCGGAGCTTGTTGTCCTCGCTCGCCGGAAGTTTCTCGTAGACGCGATGGATCCGCTGGCCGGGGGCTAGATCGATCCGCCTGCTGTCGACGTTGGACGCGCCGTTGTAGAGGCGGAGCTGGCGATGCGCGGGCTCCGTGCCGAAGTTCTGGATCTCGACGTAGACCTCGTACGCCGCCTTGTTCGCGATGTAGCGGCGGACGTTGAACGCGATGATGCCGACGTTGTCACTGCGCCGGCCGACCGGCAGGTAGCGAACATCGACGTTCGACAGGTCGACCGCGGCGAGGTTCTTCGCGTTCCAGGCGGCGGCGTTCTTCCCGTCCGGGGGAGCGTCCTTCGGCGGTGCGGCAACA
>JACCQV010000924.1 GCA_013813945.1 Deltaproteobacteria bacterium
GCCGAGCGACTGTGCATCGCGAAGCTCGATGGCCTTGGCGCCGTGGTTCTTCTCACCACCGGCGCAGATCGTTACTTCGAGCGATTCGGGTTCGTGCGCATGGATCGAACGCAGCTTCCTGCGCCGCTGCTCGAATCCACGCAGCTCACGCTGCCGGCGTGCTCGACCGCCGTGGCGATGACCAAGCAGCTGAGGGATCCATCGGAGACCGATCGTCTGATCGACGCGGCGATCGCACGGGAGCTAGCTGCCGCGGGCACGCTCGTGCCCCCGTGGATCAAGTTCCCGCAGATCCCGCGCCGGTCGATCGGCTGGAGGATGGGCTCTGGCGAGTGGTACGTGTGGATGTGGGGACAGTGGTGGGAGCGGATGGACAAGGAGGCGCGTGACGCGTATCGCGCGCGCTGGGTGGACGTCCCGATCGAGTGGCGCGACTGGCTCGACTCGTAGGTGCGGTCAGCTACAGTGCGGCGATGCCCACGGCGGTGATCGACATCGGCACGAACACGCTGCTGCTGCTGATCGTCGACCCCGAAGTGAAGCCGATCATCGATCTCTGTCGCTTCGGGCGTCTCGGGAGAGGCCTCGACGCGAGCGGACGCATCGATCCTGCGTCGATCGCCGCAAGCCTCGAGATCTGCCGCGAGTACCGCCGGGTGATGGACGACAGCGGGGTAGCGGTCCCCGTCGTCGTCGGTACCCAGGCCTTGCGCGAGGCCTCGAACAGCTCCGACTTCGTCGGCCCGGCGCAGGAGATCCTGGGCGCGACCATCGAGGTGATCAGCGGCGACCGCGAAGCAAACCTGGCGTTCCTCTCGGTCGCACGAACGTTTCCCGAGCTGGCCGCGGCGCCGTATGTCGTCGTGGATGTCGGCGGCGGCTCGACCGAGATCATCGTCAGCGACGGCACGAAGCTCGTCTCTGCCGTCAGCCTTCCAATCGGTGCGGTGCGGCTGACCGAGCGCCACCTCAAGCACGATCCGCCGAGTGCCGACCAGGCGCGCGCCCTGTTCGCCGATATCGATCACCACCTCGCGCCGCTTCAGCTGCCGACCGCGGTGCCGGTCGTGGCGACCGCGGGCACTGCGACCACGCTGGCGACGATGGCACTGCGGCTCGAGCGCTATGATCCTGCGGCGGTGACCGGGCTGCGGCTCGAGGCGATGGCGATCGATGCGCAGCTCGCCCGCTTGTTGACCGCGAACCTCACCGCACGTCGCGCGATCAAGGGCATGGAGCCGCAGCGCGCCGACGTGATCGCAGGCGGCGTGGCCATTCTCGCGCGCGTGATGCATCGGATCGATGCGCCGGTGCTGATCACCTGCGATCGCGGCGTCCGCTGGGGCGTCGCCTACGAGCGCGCAGCGCTCTAGCCGTAGAGCGCGGGCGCGAGGTGATACAGCATCAGGTACACGATCACGCCCGTCACCGACACGTACATCCAGATCGGCCACGTGAACCGAACGATGCGACGGTGCTTGTCGTAGTTGCCGCCGAGCGCATGCTTGAGCGCACCGAGCACGAGCGGCACGAGCGCGAGCGCGAGCACCATGTGGGACATCAGGATCGCGAGATAGATGATCTTGTCGAGGCCGGTCCCCGGGTACTTGTGCGCACCGGTCGTCGCGAACCGGATCACGTACGAGACCAGGAACACGCTCGATGCGGTGAACGCGTAGAGCATGCGCTTGCGGTGCAGCGGGACGTCGCCGCGCGCGATCGCGATCCGCCCCATGATCAACAGGACGAAGCACGTGAGGTTCAGCGCCGCATTGATCGCGGGGTGCAGCTGGTCCCAGCTCATCGACATCACGCCCTGCCGTCGAGAACCATCACCGAGAACAGCACAGGCAGATAGATGATCGAGGCGAGGAACACGTTGCGTGCCCACTTCGTGCTGCCACTGCGCAACCCGCCGAAGCCCTGGACAAGCACCAGCGCACCCAGCACCGACGCGACGATCAGGTAGGGCAGGCCCGTCACGCCGAGCGGCACGACCGCGAGGCTCACTGCGACCTGTACGACGAGGTAGATCGCGATCTCCGCCTTCGCCCGACGGATTCCATGCGAACCCGGGAGAGTCTTGAGGCCGGCCGCGTCGTACTCGCGCTGCCGGTAGAGTGCGATCGCGTGGAAGTGCGGGACCTGCCAGAAGAACAGCACACCGAACACGGCGAGACCCGCGAGCTCGATCCGGCCCGTCGCGGCCGTCCAGCCCATCAGCGCGGGCATCGCGCCGGGGATACCGCCGACCCAGACCGCCCAGTGCGAGCGCTGCTTCATCGGCGTGTAGACACCGACGTAGAGGAACAGCGCGAGCAGTCCGAGGGCCGCGGTGACGACGTTGACCATCATCAGTACCGGCAGCGACAGCGCGCCCTGAATCGCGCCGAACACGAGCGCGGTGCGCGCATCGAGGCGCCCCTGCGGCAGCGGCCGGTTCTTCGTGCGCGTCATCAGGCAGTCGATGTCGCGCTCGAGCCACATGTTGAGCGTGTTGGCCGCACCGACGATCAGCGCGGTGCCCGCGAGCAACCACAGCGCGGTGGTCGCGGACACGGTCCCGGGGGCGAGCGACATGGCGCCCGCCGCGGTGAGCAGCGCCATCACCATGATCCGCGGCTTGACCAGCGCGATCAGATCCACCGTCTTCGCGGTCAGGACGTGCGCAGTCACTTCTTCACCTCGCGTCGAAGCACCGGGCCGGTATCGAGCTCGACGCGCGAGCGGCTGACGCGCTGGCGGGTCATGAGCCACATCGACATCCAGATCGCCCACAGGCCAGCCGCCCCGGCGAAGTGACCGACCGCGATCGGAACCTGCCGCATCGACATCACGGTCGCGATTCCAAGCACGACCTGCGCGACGACGAGAACTGGCGCGGAGAGCGCGAGCAATCGCAGCGACGTCCAGGATCGTGCGCGGCTCGAGACGACCACGGCGGCGACCGTGGTGATGATCGCGACGACGACACCGAAGGCGCGGTGGAGCATGTGCAGCTGCTGGACTCCGGCGTCGGGCAGCCACTCGCCGCTGATCGTGCACGTCGGCATCCCGAGGCAGACCATCGCTGCGCCCAGGTGGCGGACGAGCGCACCGAGCAGGAGCTGGAGGAACACGGCGCCCACGGCGACGGCGATCCAGGTGCGGGCGGAGCCAAGCTCGGTGCGCATGCGATCATGACGCTGGAGCTCGACGACGCTCGGCGCCGGTCGCGTCTGGAAGGCGGTGTAGATCAGCGCGGCGAAGTAGCTCATGCCGAGGAGCAAGTGCGCCGTCGAGATGAACCACGGCAGCTTGTACTGGACGGTGATCGCGCCGAGCGCACCCTGGGCGAGCACGAGCCAGAGGAGGATTCCGCCGAGCGCCCTCATGTTCGAGCGTCGCTTGAATAGCAGGTACGTCAGGACGAGCTGGAGCAAGCCGACGGTCATCGCGGCAAGCCGGTGACCGTGCTCGTAGAACACGCCACCGACCATCGGCGGGAACAGCTGGCCATTGCACACGAACGTCGGTTCGGGACACGCGAGGCTCGACCCGGTCGGGTTCACGGTTCCACCGATCACCAGCAGAACGAATGTCGCCATTGCGGCGAGCTGCGCGAGGCGGTGCTCCAGCATGAACCTACGCCCCGTGGGGTATCACAAGAGATGCGCTGACGACGAGCTTCGCTTCGCGCTGCGACAAGAGACCGCCCCGCCAGCGGACCCCAGTGATTTCCCTGGGTTGTGACAGGGTCGAAGGTTGCCCTGGCGAGCGCCCAGGGCGTACAGTGAGTGCGGCGGAGGATGACCGACTCCTGGGTCGAAACGACGTCGATCGGCACGTTCCGATCGGAGGATCTCGCTAAGCCCGATCACGCCTTCCGTTACAACAGGTTCATCTACCGCACGCTCGGTAAGCACCTGTCGAACGGCGGCATGGGAGCGGTCTACGAGCTCGAGCGTCGCGACGAGGAAACGGGAGTCGTCGAGCAGGTCGTCGGCAAGGTCTTCCACTCGAACTACCTCTACCAGCTGCGCACCGACGAGGTGACGCGCCGCGATCATCACAACAACCTCGCCGCGATGGCACGGATCGCCGCGATCGAGCATCCGAACATCCTGCCGACGTACGTGTCGGCGCCGATCGCGGACAACTACCTGTTCGTCACGCCCCGGATGGGCATGACGCTGCTCGAGTCGATCTCGAAGCACAACCTGACGCCGCGCGCGCGGACCAAGCTGCTGGTCCAGGCGCTCGAGGGCCTCGCGACACTCCACGCCGCGCGCCTCGTGCATCGCGACTTCACGCTGCGCAACATCCTCGTCGACGAGGGCGCGAACGTCGCCTACGTGTTTGACTTCGATCTGGCGATGTCGCTCGATGACGT
>JACCQV010000954.1 GCA_013813945.1 Deltaproteobacteria bacterium
GTGGCGGAGGTGGCGGCCCGGGTGCCTTTGCGGCTGGCGTGCCGGAGATTCCGGGCTGAGTCACGGGACGCGGCAGCGGGCTCGTGACCACACCCGGCTGAGTCACGGAACGCGGCAGCGGGCTCGCGACCACACCCGGTTGCGTCTGGTGACGCGGCAGCGGGCTCGCCACCACACCCGGCTGCGTCTGGTGACGCGGCAGCGGGCTCGCCACCACCCCCGGTTGCATCACCGGTTGTTGCGGCGGCTGTGTTCCCGCCGGCATCGGCAGCGGCGTCGAAGGTTTCGGAGCGCCCGCCGGAACGGAGCCGGTTCCTCGGGACTGCACGGCAACGGGCTCGGTTGCGCGTGGTGCGGGCGGGGCGTCATCCGAGCTCATCGATGCGAAGAACGCCTCGAAGTCGAGATCGCCGTCGTCCTCGTCGAGGACCTGCGCCCCACCCCGTGGGATCTGGCGGACGACTTCGGGCGACTCGCCGATCACCGCCCCGGCGTCGTTGTCCTCGAATCCCATTCCGTCGTCGGTGCCAGTGCTGTTGCGGCGGTTGGCGATCGCGATCGCCTGCTCGCGGTCGCGCTTGACCTGCTCGCGCATCCGCTTCGGCATCGCCGCGAGGATCTCCTCGGGGATTGCCTCACCTGACAGCGCGGCCTGGCGACTGATCTTCTGGAGGTTGCGGATGTACGTCCCGTTCTCGATCTGGCGCAGCGTTCGCCGCCAGTACGAGTTGTACGAGCCGAACTTCTGCTGGAGCGTCGCGAACCGGTAACGCAGGCCGGTGTTGCGAATCGACATCTGCTGCAGGTCGCGCAGCCGGCGCTCGACATCAGAGTGGATCTGGGTCGGCGGCTGCTTCTGCATGCCAAGGAAGTACTGCTCGTACATCACCTTGGTGCGATCGAGCGTCTTGTCGACGTAATCGAGGGCTTCCTCGATGTCGACCTTCTCCCCCTCAGGCTGGCCGGCCTTGGACGCCACGTCCCGTCAGGATAGCAGTTTCTGCTATAGCGTCGGCGGCCCTTTCTTGTCGGTCCTGTACTTCCTCCTCCTCGTCGGTGTTCTCGTGCTGATTCACGAGCTCGGCCACTTCGTGGCCGCGAAGCTCCTCGATGTGAAGGTCCTCCGGTTCTCGATCGGCTATGGCCGCCCCCTGGTCCGCGTGACCCTGGGTGAGACCGAGTACCAGATCGGGGCGTTCCCGCTCGGTGGCTATGTCCGCATCCTCGGGATCGAGGCGCCCCCGGATGACCGCTCGGCCAAGCTGGATGCCGGCCGCAGCTTCGCGAGCCGCCCGCTCTGGCAGCGGCTCATCATCGTGTTCGCGGGTCCCGCGGCCAACCTCGTCCTGCCGGTGATCATCTACTTCGTGTTCTTCGCGGGGCACACCGTGTTGCCGGCGGCAGTGGTCGGTGACGTGCTCGATGGCGGTGCCGCGGCGCGCGCCGGGATCGAACCCGGCGATCGCGTCCTCGAGATCAACGGCCGTGCGATTCGCTACTGGGAGGAGATCGAGGAGTCCGTTCGATCGTCACCCGGCGAGGAGCTGCATCTTCGGATTCAGCGCAACGGCAAGACGTTCGAGCGCTACCTGATGCCGATCGCGGACACCGTGCGGCGTCGCGATGGCGGCGTTCAGGTCCAGGGCCGGGTCGGCATCACGCATGCGCCATTCGTGCCGCTCGTCGGTGTGATCGACGGCGCCTCTCCGGCGGCGGAAGCCGGCTTGCGTACGGGCGATCTGATCATCAGCGTCGACGGTCAGGCGGTCCGCAACTGGCGCGACGTCCAGCACCAGCTTGGCAGGCACGCGCGTCGCACGAGCATCGTGTACTTCCGCGGCACCGAGCTCGCCGGCATCCCGCAGATCGAGCTGCTCGCGGCTGGCTTCGCCGATCTCGTTCCGGCAACCCAGACCGACGCGAAGCTCAACCGCCAGACCTATACCGGCCTCGAGCACGCGGAGATGTTCGTCGCGCACGTCGATGCCGGCTCTCCCGCTGACGGCGCGGGCCTCCGCCCCGGGGACCTCATCGTCGCGCTCGACGGTAAGCCGGTCGCACACTGGCTCGATCTCGATCAACGGCTGCAAGCCGAGCCGAACAAGACCTTCAAGCTCACGTGGAAGCGCGCGGTTCCCGGAACCGTCGGGCATCCCGCCGAGACCATCACCGCGGAGCTGACGCAGGTCTGGCGCAAGCACATCGACGAGTACGACCACACCGTCTCGCGGCTCGTGTTCGGCGCGCGCAATGATATCGATCGCGGTGCCGGCGGAATGGTCGCGATCGACGGCCGGTTCGGCTATGCGCTGTCCAAGGCATTCGAGCGCACGGGCGAGACCATCTCGACGATGGCGAGTGGCTTCTTCCAGATCCTCGGCGGTGACTCGCCAGGCGAAGCGCTCGGCGGTCCGCTCATGATGTACAAGGTCGCGTCGGTCTCGGGCAATCAGGGCTGGGACAGCTTCTTGCTCATGCTCGCGCTGATCAGCGTCAACCTCGGCCTGATCAACTTGCTTCCGATCCCGATGCTCGATGGCGGGCATCTTCTGGTGTTCGTGATCGAGACCGCGCGGCGGAAGAAGCTGGCGGAGAAGACGCTCAAGCGAATCCAGCTCGGCGGCCTGATCCTCGTCGGCATGATCACGGTGCTCGCCATCCGCAACGACGTCATGCGGTTCTTCTTCCGGTGAGGATCCTCGGAATCGATAGCTCGACGCTGACGATCGGCGTCGCGATCCTCGACGGCGAACGCGTCGTCGCTGCGGCCCGGCATGATGCGAAGGGCCGCACGAACGATCTCCTCGTCACGATCGATCGGTTGTGCCGGGAGGCCCCGGTCGCGCCCACCGAGCTCGACGCCATTGCGATCGGCGCCGGCCCAGGCTCGTTCACGGGCCTGCGGATCGGGATGGCCACGGCGAAGGGAATCGCGTTCGCAGCCGGCAAGCCGCTGTGGGCAGTGTCATCCCTCGCTGCGCTTGCCCACGACGCCGCGGGAGATCCGGAGAGCGTGATCATCAGCGTGCTCGATGCGCGCAAGGGCGAGGTGTTCGTCGGCTGCTTCGACGGTGCGGACCGACCGCTCTCCGAGGAACGCGTCCTCGCTCCGGGCGCCATTGCCGACTTCGTCCGCGGCCACATTGGCGATCGTGTCGCGAGCTATGTCGGCGATGCGATCACCGCGTATCCCGCCGTGTTCGCGCCGCTGGCGGACCGCTGGCTGGTGACCACGCCGTCGGGCGTCGCGGTCGCACGGCTTGCGCTGGCAGGCGCCCGCATCGATGTCACCACGGGCGGGTCCCCGACGTACATCCGACCCTCGGAGGCCGAGGTGAAGTATCCCGACGGTGTGCCTGGCGCGCTTCCGCGCAAACCCTGATCATCGAGCTCGTCATGGAAGTCCAACTCAGCTTTGGTGCGCGACAGCAGTTCGACAAAGGTGGCCGGCTCGGAGCCGCGATCGACAAGGCGCAGGTGCTACTCGCCGTGGAGACGCTTCCGAAGGAAGTCACGAAGCTCAGCCGAGAGGAGGCCCTCGAGGAGGGACTGCTCGACGAAGAAGATCAGGAGGACGACGACGACGAGGACGATGAGGACGACGACGAGGGCGAGGAGTCCGACGACGGCAACAACATCTGGGTGATCTCGGTCGGCGAGACCAACGTGTACTTCGCGCAACCGACTCCCGACCTCCGAGCCCGCCTGATCATCCGGGCGGTGTGATCTGACGGGCGTTGCCGCCCGCTACATCCCGGCGTATCGTAAGAGCGTGCCTGCTGGACTGCAGGCGGAGGATGCGTGAGCACAGCACTTGAGGCCTCGAAGGAATCTCTCCTCGCCGAGTTGACCGCTGAGCACCGACGTCTCGATGAACAGGTGCAGTCGCTGGAACGCCGCCGCTCCCTGACACCGGCCGAGCAGGCCGAAGTGAGCCGCCTCAAGAAGCAGAAGCTGCTGACCAAGGACCGGATCGCTCGTCTGGCCTGATCACCTCGTGACTTGCACGAGGGTGCCGCTCCAGGCGGTGCCGATGCCGAGGGCACCGCTGTGGTTGCCGCCCCAGCACAGCGTACTGCCGTCGACCTTCGTCGCGCACGTGTGACGGAGACCGGCGACGACGGACTCGCCGGCACAACCATGATCGATGCTGCCTGCTAGGCTGGAATCATGCAGTTCACGCCGGAGATGATCGAGAAGATGCGGGCGATCGGTCTGCGCCTCGATCGCTCCGGAGTGTTCTGGCACGAAGGCACCACGGTCGCGCATCCGCGGCTTCGTCAGGCGCTGCTGCGCTGGCTCGACGTCCGCGATGACGGTCGCGACATCGTGAAGCTCGACGACACGCGCTACGCCTACGTCGAGGTCGAGGACGCGCACCTCCGCGCGAAGTCCGCGCGCTGGGAGGGAGAGCGCTGCACGGTCTTGTGGGACGACGATCAGGAGTCCGAGCTCGACTACGGGTCGCTGCGTCAGGCCGAGGATCATGCGCTGTACGCAACCGCGCGCGACAAGCTGCGCGGCCGGATCGCGGGGCCCGCGTACCACGCGATCGCCGAACACATCGTCGAAGACAACGGCCGCTTCCTGCTCGAGGCCGCGGGCCAGCGCTGGCCGATCGCCAACGCTGCGTGAGTCAGGCGGCCGGCGAAGCCGACTTGATCACGGCAATGACTTCATCATCGGAGAGCACGCGGTTGCCGCGCTTCGCTGCGCCGAGCACCGCGGTCACGAGCTCCTTCGTCGGATCGTAGCCGCGCTTCTTGAGCCAGTAGACGACGTTGCTCTCGCCCGAGTAGTGGCCGATCTCGATCTCCTGCTCCTTGCCGAACATCCCGGCGGGAACCCCGGAGTAGATCCGATCCGCGAGCCAGGAGTCACCCTTCTTCTCGGCCTTGATGATCGCGGCGGCGTGCACGCCAGTCGCAGTGCGGAAGGCATCGGAGCCGGTCAGCGGATACTGCGGATGAATCGGTACGCGCGTCGCCTGCGACGCGGTCTTGCACCACAGCACGAGCTTCGTCAGGTCGTGATCGGGCAGCTCGCCGAGGAGCTTGAGGTTGAGCAGGATCTGATCGAGTGCGGCGTTGCCCACTCGCTCACCGATGCCGAGTGCAGTGCCGTGGATGCGATCGGCGCCGTACTCGATGGCGAAGATCGAGTTCACGACGCCGAGACCGCGATCGTTGTGGCCGTGCCAGTCAATCCCGACATCGGGTCGGCCGAGCCCCTCGAGGAGGTTGCGCGTGAACTTGAGGAGGTTCTTGATGCCGTCCGGCGTCGCGTGGCCAACGGTGTCGCACACGATCAGGCGCTGCGCGCCGTGCTCGACGGCCGTGGTGAACATCTTCGTCAGGATTTCGGGACGCGAGCGCGTCGTGTCCTCGGTGACGTAAGCGACCGGCAGGTTGTACTTGCGCGCGAGATCGATCGCATCCGCCGAGAGCTTGAGCATCTTCGGGAGGTCCCAGTCCTCCGCGTACTGGCGGATCGGCGACGAGCCGATGAACGCGAGCACCTCGATCTCGATCCCGACCTTCTGCGAGATATCGATGATCGCCTGGACGTCATTCTGGTGCGTGCGCGCCGCGCACGACGCCTTGACCTTGAGCTTGCTGGCCTTGATGTGCTCGGCGATCGTCGTGACGTCTTCCACGGCGCGCTTGCCTGCACCGGGCAAACCGATGTCCATCGTGTCGATGCCGAGATCGTTCGCCAGCTCTACGAGGCGCAGCTTGTCATCGATCGAGGGATCGACGACAGACGGCGACTGGATGCCATCGCGCAGCGTCTCGTCGAGGAACTGGATCCGGCGGCGCGGGGAAAGCGGCGCGATCTTCTCCACCGAGTTCCAGTCGTAGATCAGCTCGTGCTCGGGGTCTCTCATCGTTCGCCTCTCTTACATCAGGGCGTGGAGGATCAACATCAAGATCGCCGTCACCCCGATCACGATCGCGACCATCAGGAACCAGCCCAGGACGAGGGCCGCTCCTGCCAGACCGACGCCCAGCAGCCAGAGGGGATAGGCGCGGGTCTCCCGCCGCGCGACCGACACGCAGGCCGCTGCCGCGGTGAGCACGAAGCCCGGCACGGTGATCCGCCAGTCCGGCGTGGCCCACAGCTGTCCCTGCGAGATCGCGACCACGACGAACGAGAGCAGGCCGAGGATTCCAGCCGCCAGCCCCGCGGGACGCTGCGCGAGCCATCCCGCCGCGGACGTGTCCGCAGGACGCAGGTGCGCGGGCTTTTCCAGGGAACCGTCGGCCACGAAGCAACTATAGCTCAGCGGCGCGAGAGACCGAGCTGAGACCGCAGGCTGACGTGGGCTGCGCTGTAGGCGAACTCCTGGAGATCACGGTCGAGCTCGCCCATCTCGGTGGCGCCGATGAACGAGGCAGGAATGTCACCGGAGAACACCAGGCCCGCGCGATCCGCGGTCCGGGACAGCGCCCGCGCCCATAGCGAGAGGTTGAGCCCACCGCCGCGCGACAACAGGCGCATCGCCGCCGCCCGCGCCTGGACTCGTGCCTCCGGCGGCAACGCCGCGACCGCCGCGGAGGCGCCCGTGGCCAGCGGATCTTCGGCGCCCGCAAACGAGCCAGAAGCCTCCCGGAAGATGGCCATCATCACCGCGCGGAGCACGCGGCCAGGACGCGACGCGCCGACCGCACGCCCGGGCCACAGGAACGTCATCGCGCGGACGAGGCGGAACACGAGCTCGGGCCGCTCCGGCGCGGTCAGCGCTTCGTCGCCGGCCACGAGCACGGGCGGATCGGTCGCGATCACGTGGATCTGTGTGCCGAGCTCGACCTTGGGATACACGGGAGCAATCTCGACACCGAGCAGCCCCGAGATCCGCGTGCGCAGCCGGGCGAACGTCGTCGGGATATCTGCATCGAGCAGCTGCATCGAGAGCTCGAGCTCGCTGTCGGCGAGCGTCATCGGTGCGAGTGCATGAACGGCGGGCGCAAGCAGCTCCATCAAGCCACCCAGCTCGACCGCATCGTCCTTGTGCCGGAGCATCGCCCACTGATCGCGGCCGAGCGGCTTGGTCGGCATGTTGAGACCGCGCACGCGATTGCTCTCGTAGAGCTCCGCCATGCGCTCGTCGGCGGTGCCGAGCGCGACCATCGTCGACGCGGCGAGGAAGGCAGCATCGGCGTGACCGCTCGCGGCCGTGGTCTGCACGAGCGCGGCACCCGAACGAGGATCGGCGAGGGCTTCCCGCCAGCCGGCACGGATCGGATCGGCGTTGGCGGTCTTGTTCGCTTCGGCGCGCGCGATCAGGCCGCGGACACCGGTGTCTTGCGGCGCGATCTTCTGCGCGTTCAGGATCGCCGCTCCGCCGCTGGCCGGATCGTCGAGGTGATCGAGGTAGAGGCCCGCGAGCCGGCTCCACGCCTTGGCCTCGGCGACATTGCTCTTGCCGCGCAACCGGAACAGCAGTCGCTTGAGTACGCGCTCGAGGCGGCGCAGCTCACCGCGCGAGATCAACAGCGTTTCCACCGCTGCGACGGCCTCGATCCGCAATGGATCGAGATCGATCGCGCGCTCGAGATGGAACAGGGCCTCGGTGTCGTCCCGGTGGAGCGCAGCTTCGATCCGTCCCTTGTAGTCGTGCGAGGGTGCGTGATCCGGATAGATCGAGAGCGCCATCGCGAGGTGCGCACGCGCCGCATCCGCAACAGCGGGTTGCTCCTTGCCCGCCATCCACTCAGACCAGCCGAGCGCTGCGTGATAGTCCGCCTGGTTCGGAGACCGTGCGATCACGTTGCGGATCTGGCCGATCGCCTGATCCCACAATCCCTTGACCATCATCTCCTCGGCCATCCGGAAGCCCAGCTCGGTATCGAGCGCCGGCGGCACCTCGACCAGCTCGCCACCAGCGAGCTCGCGGTCGTACGCCGCACGCTTGCTCGCGTCGAACAGGATCCCGCGGGCAGCGGTGTATGTGGCCTGCAGGTGTTCGAGCTTCGCGCGCTCGCGGGCATCGGTGATCGAGGTGCCGATCTGCACGGTATCGTTCGTGCGTGCCGTGTAAGCGTCTTCGATCTCGGCCGTCACGGCACGCCGGCTGACCTTGAGCACGGCATAGTGATCGGCGCCGAGGATCCGCTGATGTTCGGCGGTGAGCGTCTGTCGCGCGGCGTCGCGCTGGCGGCTGTCCTCCGTGATCTCCTCGATCGCGACGACGCCCGACTCCTCGGGTTCGATCGACTCGGGGAACGCCAGAGGATTCGCGCCGTCGTCGTCCGCGTCATCATCCTCTTCGGCGCCGAGATCCTCGAACAGCAGATCAAACAGCTCGGCACCCGTCGGCGCGCGCTTCTTCGTGGTCGTCCGGGGCACGATGACGAGCCCGGGAGCCTCGACAGTCGGCTTGCTCGTGCCGAGACCGACCTGCGCGGCGATCGCGGTCACCGTGTCGCACAGGATCATCGCGTCGACCGCGAGCCTGCCCTGCGCGCGATCGTTGAATGCCCGCTCGACCTCGAGGATCGGCGCGCCGACCGTGAGCATCGCGACGACTCTCTCGCCGTACGTGCGCTTGAGCTCGTGCCTCAGCCGCTTCCCGCGCGCGGTCAGCTCGAAGCTCATGCCTTCGAGGCGCGCCAGCCGCCCGAGATCCTCGACGGCGGTTTCCTTGAGACCCCCGAGCACCACCTCGACCATCCGAAGTTGCATCCCCTCGACGGGCTCGAACGACTCGTCGAAGCGCCAGGCACCCTGTGGCCAGCGCAGGGCCTGCACCAGCTTGTGGCGAGCCTGCTTGCCGAGCTGGTCGATGAGCTGCTCGACGGTGAGCGTCTGCATCGCGACCAGCGCCTCCCCGAGCCTGCCACCCGCCGCCGCAGCCCGCGCGACCCCGAGCCGGTGATCCTCCTCGCTGATCACGCCACTCGAGACCAGGAAGTGACCGAGGGTCTCGTCGCGGGGCGTCGACGCCGTGGCCACGGGGTTGCCGTTCAACAGGTCGACGGTCTTCGACACCCGACCGCGCTTGAGGACGAGCTGGCCCGTCGCCAGATCTTCATGCAGATCGAGCAGCACGGCAGGCAGCGGCCGCATGGCGAGCTCCCCCGAGCGCGATCCCATTCCGCTCATTCTACCGGCTTCACTCGGCGACGTGACAAGCCGCTTGCGAACCGTTCGACAGGACGCGGAGCTTCGGCACTTCGGTGAAGCAAGCTTGCGGCTTGTCCTTGACAGGACACCGCGGATGGAACGCGCAACCCTTGGGTGGGTTGAGCGGACTGGGAACGTCGCCCTGCAGAATGATCCGCTCGCGGCGGGCCTTGGGATCGATGCGCGGGACCGCCGACAACAGCGCCGTGGTGTACGGGTGCTTCGGCGTCCGGTAGAGCGTCTTTGCCTCGGCCAGCTCGACAATCCGGCCGAGGTACATCACCGCGACACGATCGCAGATGTGCTGAACGACCTTTAGGTCGTGCGAGATGAACAGGTAGGTCAGAGATTCGGCGGCCTGCAGGTCCTCGAGCAGGTTGACGATCTGCGCCTGGATCGAGACGTCGAGCGCGCTGATCGGCTCGTCGCACACGATGAACTGCGGCCGACACGCGAGTGCCCTCGCGATCCCGACCCGCTGGCGCTGCCCACCGGAGAACTCGTGCGGGTAGCGCTTGGCCGCAGAGGCCGGTAACCCGACCTTGTCGAGCAGCTCGTGCACGCGGGCCTCGCGGGCATCGACCGCGAGCTTGTACATCGCGATCCCGCGATCGAGGTCGGCCTTCGGCACGAGATCGTGGATCACCAGCGGCTCTGCGATCGCAGCACCGACGGACATCCGCGGATTGAGGGACGCATACGGATCCTGGAAGATCATCTGCATGTTCCGGCGCATCGGGCGCAGGGCACGCTGCGACAGCTGCGTGATCTCGATGTCGTCAAACCGGATCGTCCCGGTCGTTGGCTCGTGCAGCCGCAGGATCGTTTTTCCCAGCGTGGACTTGCCACAACCTGATTCGCCGACAAGACCGAGCGTCTCTCCCCGCTTGATGTCGAGCGATACATCAGTGACGGCGCGCACCGCCGCGGTTTGCCGGGTCAACGCGCGGCGCCACAGCGGCGCAGTCTTCGCCCACCCGATCTTCGTGCCGAAATGCATCGACACGCCATCGATCTGCACGAGCGGCGTGGTCACGGCGTGACCTCTACCGGGGGATCGAGCGGATAGTGACAGCGCACGAACGACGCTCCGAGCTGCACGAGCGGCGGCTCGTCGGTCCGGCACAGCGCCTCGGCGGCACCGCACCGGTCAGCGAACTTGCAGCCCTTCGGCAGGTCGTGGAGGCTCGGTACCATCCCTTTGATTTCGACGAGGCGGCTGTGATCCGCGACCTCGGCGCCATCGCCGTAGCTCGGGACCGAACGCAGCAGCCCGGCGGTGTAGTGATGGCGCGGCGCCGAGAACAGCGTCTCGGTGCTCGATCGCTCGACGATCCGGCCTGCGTACATGACGACGACCTCCTCGCAGGTCTCCGCGACGACACCGAGATCGTGCGTGATGAGGAGGATGCTCATGCCGAGCTCGCGCTGCAGCGTGCGCAGCAAGTCGAGGATCTGCGCCTGGATCGTGACATCGAGCGCGGTGGTCGGCTCATCCGCGATCAGCAGATCCGGCTTGCACGCGAGCGCCATGGCGATCATCACGCGCTGCCGCATACCGCCGGAGAGCTGATGCGGGAAGCTGTCCACGCGATCCTCGGGCGACGGGATGCCGACCAGACGGAACATCTCGATCGCGACCTTGCGCGCCTCGGCCGCGTTCTTGCGCTGATGGAGCCGCACCGCCTCCGCGACCTGATCTCCGACGGTGAACACCGGGTTCAACGACGTCATCGGTTCCTGGAAGATCATCGCGATCCGATTGCCGCGGATCTTTCGCATCTCACCGGCCGGTAGCTTCAGCAGATCCTTGCCGGCGTAGCGGATCGAGCCGGCCGCGATCTTTCCCGGCGGGGTCGCGATCAGGCGCATGATCGACAGTGCCGTCACGCTCTTGCCGCTGCCGCTCTCGCCGACCACGCCGAGTGTCGTGCGCGCCGGGATCGAGAACGAGACGCCGTCGACCGCGCGCACGGTTCCCTGCTCGGTGCGGAACTCCGTCACCAGATCATCGATCTCGAGTATTGGCTCGAGGACCGGCTCGCCCATCGCCGGCAGCGTACCTCAGTCGGATCGGGGAGACCACGTGCGCAGCCGCAGCGACGACACAAGAACACTGACGCTCGAGAGCGACATCACCGCACTGGCGAGCACCGGCGACAGCTGCCACCCGGTGACGGGATACAACGCCCCCGCCGCGATCGGGATGCACACGACGTTGTACGCAAACGCCGCGACGAGGTTCCGCCGGATCGTGTGCAGCGTCGCCCGAGCGAGCGCCAGCGCCGTCGGTAATGCGCTGATCCCGCCGCGCAGGAGCGTCACATCCGCAGCGGCCGCAGCAATGTCGGTCCCCGACCCGAGCGCGATGCCGAGATCCGCAGCGGCAAGCGCGGGCGCATCGTTGATCCCATCGCCGACCATCGCCACCCGCTTGCCCCCGGTCCGCAGCTCCCCCACGAGCGCCGCCTTGCCGGTCGGTCGGACATCCGCATGAACGCGCGTGATCCCGAGCTCGGCGGCGATGGCGTTGGCCACCTCGGCCCGATCGCCGGTGATCATCACGGGCTCGATGCCCGCGGCGCGAAGCGCGTCGATCGTGGCGCGCGCTTCCGGCGCGATCGGATCAGCGATGGCGATGACGCCCGCAAGTGCGCCGTCGATCGCTACGTACGCGAGGGATGCGCCGTCGAGGCTGGGACCGTCATGGGAGGGACCCTCATGGGAGGGACCGTCTGCGAAAGCGCGTGTTCCAGATTCTGAGCCACGAAGACACCAAGACCACGAAGCAGAGGTTTTCGGCGGCTGCGCCGCAGAGGTCTCGGCGGCCCGCGTCCGCCCCACAACGTTCTCTCCATCTGCTTCGTGGCCTTCGTGGCTTCGTGGCTCAAGCTCCGTGCGCACGAACTGCCCGAGCGCGATGCCCGGGAGCACCGACTGCGCGAGCCGGCCCCCCGTGAGCGGGACGCTAGCGAGTGCGACGCCCGCGAGCTCCAGCGATTCGCGCGTCCCGATCACCACACGACTTCCGTCGATGAGGGCCCGGACGCCTGCCCCCGGATCTGCCGTCACCTCGGTTGCTGGACTCAGTTTCACGCCGTCCGCCACTGCCACGATCGCTCGCGCCACCGGGTGCTCACTGCCCTGCTCCGCCGACGCCGCAATCCGCACCAGCTCATCCTCGGTCACGCCGATCGCGCGCACCGCGACCACCGTCGGCCGGTTCGCGGTCAGCGTGCCGGTCTTGTCGAGCGCGACGATCTCGATCGCACTTCCGGTCTCGAGCGCACCGCCCGTGCGGAACAGGATGCCGAGCTCCGCGCCGCGCGCCGAACCGACGGCGACGGCGGCCGGCGTCGCGAGGCCGAGCGCACACGGGCACGCGACCACGAGAACGGCGATCATTCGCTCCAGTGCGGCGTCGGTGCCCGCGCCCGCGAGGAGCCAGATCAGGAACGTCAGCGCCGCGATCGCGAGCACGACCGGCACGAACCAGGCAGACACGCGATCGGCGAGACGCGCGATCGGAGCCTTGCCGCCCTGCGCATCCTCGACGGCGCGCGCGATCCGCGCGAGGGCGGTGTCACCACCGGCGCGGGCGACGCGGATCGTCAGCGCACCGTGATGGTTGAGCGTGCCGGCGTAGACCGGAGACCCCTCGGTCTTGTCGACCGGGAGGCTCTCGCCCGTCAGCATCGACTCGTCGAGCGCGGAGCGCCCTTCGACGATCGTGCCATCCGCCGGGAGCCGCTCACCGGGACGAACCAGGATCGAGTCGCCGGCGACGAGAGCTGCCACGTCGATGTCGGTGATGACACCCGAGCCACCGGGCGCGATGCGTCGCGCGATCGTTGGCGCGAGCGACATCAGCCCACGCACCGCGTCAGCGAGGCGCGAGCGCGCGCGCGCTTCGAGGAGCTTGCCGATCATGACGAATGCAACGATCGCTGCGCCCGCCTCGAAGTACAGCGGCGGCAGGTGATGGCGTTCGCCACCGAGCCAGCGCACGGCCGCGACCACGGACGACAGCCACGCGGCGCCGGCGCCGAGGGCGATCAACGTGTTCATGTCGGGACTTCGGTGACGAACCGCCACCCAGCCCGCGCGCAGGTAGCGGCGCCCCGGACCGAGCACGACCAGCGTACCGAGCACGAGCTGAACGATCACGTTCGCCGTCGAGCCGACCAGGCGATCGGCCGCACCGTGCGCCATCGCCAATGCCAGGAGCGGCACGGTCAGCGCGATCGCGATCGTCGCATCGCGGCGCAGACCCTCCGTGTCTTCCCGGGTGACTTGCTCGATCGCCGCGAGGCGCGCACCGCCCGAGCGGGTGTCGT
>JACCQV010000965.1 GCA_013813945.1 Deltaproteobacteria bacterium
CGCTACAAGCTGCTCGACGCGGCGGGCCAGGAGAAGGGCGACCTCGAGCTCAACCTCGGCTGGGAGAACTGGGGCGCCGAGCACGTGACGAACTTTCGCGTCGTGATCGATTCGGAGCTCAGCGTCAACGGCACCCCGACGATGTCGCTCAAGGACAACATCGTCCGGCACGGCTTCCGCGACACGTTCAGCGCGCGGCTCGGCGGGAGCTACCGCATCCCCGTCGGTGCGAGCTCGCTGATCGCTCGCGGCGGCGTGGGCTACGACACTGCTGCCGCGAAGCCGGGTTGGCTCCGCGCGGACATCGACGGTGCGGCCCGCACGACGCTCACGCTCGGTGCGGGCTACCGCACGAGCCGCTTCGAGATCAACCTCGGCGCGGGTGTGGTGCTCGAGGGCACGAACGACAACCCCGGTACCTGCAACCCGACCGGGAATACCCTCTCGGAGCTCGGCTGTAACGGCGATGGTGAGGAGGATCCGATCGAGGATCGCGAGGGCCCCGATCCGATCAACCCGCTCAACACCCCCGAGAATCAGCTGCAGGGCCCCGTCAACCAGGGCGTGTTCAAGTCGCACTACGTGTTGTTCATGCTCGGCGCGTCGATGTGGTTCTGATCGACCTGAGGTAACGTCGTCGGAGCATGAAGCTCCACGCCGTCGCGCTGGTCGGATGTGTCCTGCTCCCCGCCGCAGCGAATGCGGGCGGTTTGTTCCTCCCCGGATCTGGAGCCGTCTCGACGTCGCGCGCGGGTGCGGCGATCGCCTCGGTCGATGACGGCGAGGCGCTCAGCATCAATCCAGCGGGGCTCGCGAAGACGAAGGGCACGACGATCACGCTGTCGATGGCATTCATCAACTACGTGATGGAGTTCAACCGGCGTGGCACCTACGACCCGATCGCGGACGAGGCACTGCCGTACGAGGGCATGGCGTATCCCACGGTGAAGAACGATGCGAGCCCGCCGCTCGGCATCGGGCGGTATCAGCCACTCCCCGTGTTCGCCGTGGCCAGCGATCTCGGTGGCAAGGTTCCCGGCCTCACGGCCGCCATCGGAGTCTTCGCACCGAGCGGCTACCCGTTCCGCGACATGTGCACGGAGCTCGACGGCGGTTGCAAGAGGTACACGTTCAACGCCGACTACAACCAGCCGCCGCCGCCGCAGCGCTACGACATCGTCAAGCAGGAGGGAGCGATCGTGTTGCCGTCGATCGCCGCCTCGTACCGGATCACGCCCGACCTCGATGTGGGTGCGCGGTTTTCCGCAGGCTGGGCCGACATCAAGTCGACGACCATGATCTGGGCCAACCTCGACAACTACTCCGAGAACGTCAAGAACGACGCCGAGTTCACCGTCGACGCGACCGACAAGCTCATCATGGGCTGGGGACTCGGGCTCACGTTCCGGCCGACGCCCGTGATCGAGCTGGCCGCGAACTACAGCTCGAAGATCCACATCAACGCGAAGGGCAGTGCCACGAGCGAGAACGGGCCGGGGGCGTCGATCAACGGGCTGCCGTTCATCATCCTGCCCACCGCCGATGGTGCGGCACGCTGCGCGACCGGTGGCACCCGTGAGGCACAGAAGGCGTGCATCGAGTTCGAGCTGCCGATGACCGCCACGGTCGGCGGGCGCTACAAGGTGCTCGGCAAGGAGGGCAGGCTCCGCGGCGATATCGAGCTGAACCTCGGCTGGGAGAACTGGGGCTCCGAGCTCGCATCGGACTACCGCGTCGTCGTCGACGGCGACGTCTACGCCGTCGATGCCAACAACGACCAGGCGTTCGTCTTCCGACTCAAGGACAACCCGGTCCGCCACGGCTTGCAGGACACGTTCAGTGTTCGGCTCGGCGGCAGCTTCCGGATCCCGCAGGGCGAGACCAACGAGATCATCCTGCGCGGTGGCGTCGGTCACGACACCGCGGCGGCGAAGCAGGGCTGGCTTCGCTCCGACCTCGACGGCGCCGCGCGAACGACGCTGACGATCGGTGCTGGGTATCGGGCCAAGCGCTGGGAGGTCAACGTCGGCGGTGGCGCGATCCTCGAGGGCTCCCCCGACAACCCGGGGATGTGCAACCCGACCGGTCCCGCGCAGGGACAGACCTTCGGATGCGCGGGCGGCAACATGGAGAATCCGATCGCGGAGCGCGAGGGGCCCGATCCGATCACCCCGGTCTCGCCACCCGGCGTGCAGACCGAGAGCCCGGTGACGCAAGGAACGTACAGCGCGCACTACGTGCTGTTCATGCTGGGCTTCTCGACCTGGTTTTAGGCTTCTGCGGTAGGTTCCCGCGATGAAGCTCGGGAAGCTTGTCGTCGGTGTGTCACTGCTCGCGTCGACCGCGCACGCCGGTGGCTTGTTCCTGCCCGGCTCCGGTGCGACGTCGACGTCACGCGCCGGGGCGGCGGTCGCCTCGGCCGACGACGGCGAAGCACTCTCGATCAACCCGGCAGGTCTCGCGAAGACCAAGGGCACGACGATCACGATCTCGACGACGTTCATCCGCTACTTCATGGAGTTCACGCGGCGCGGCACCTACGACGCCACGCCCGACGCTGCTCCGTATGAAGGCACGGACTATCCGACGATCGAGAACGATCCGAAGCCGCCGCTCGGCGTCGCGAAGTTCCAGCCCATCCCGGTCGTCGCCGTTGTCACGGATCTCGGCGGGCGCCTGACAGATGCGCGGCTCGCGATCGGTCTGTACGCGCCGCAGGGCTATCCGTTCCGCGACATGACCGCGGGGTACAAGTTCCCGGTCGCCGGGGATCCGGACGCGGATCTCGAATCCGCGCCGCCGCCGTCGCGCTACGACATCCTGACCCAGGAGAGCCGGCTGCTCCTGCCAACGATCGCAGCCGCGTACCGGCTGTCGCCGAAGCTCGACATCGGTGCGCGGTTCACCGCCGGCTCGCTGCAGAGCAAGTCGGTCGTCGCCGTGTGGGGCACGCCGTTCAACGTCGGCGAGTCCGTTCGCAACGACAGCTTGTTCACCGCCGAGGTCAAGGACGGCTTCATCCCGGCATTCGGCTTCGGCCTCGCCTACCGCCCATCGCCGAACCTCGAGATCGGCTTCAACTACTCGTCCGCGATCGTCGTGAAGGCCAAGGGCACCGCGAGCAGCGTCAAGGGTCCGGGCGTGTCGGCCGATCGCGTGATCGGTCCGCTTCCCGACGAGATGACCTCATGCGCGACCGGTGGCACGTTCGAGCAGCAGAAGGCGTGCATCAACTTGCAGCTGCCGAGGTCCGCGACGATCGGTCTTCGCTACAAGGTCCTCGATGCCTTTCACCGCGAGAAGGGCGATGTCGAATTCAACGTCGCCTGGGAGAACTGGGGCAAGAAGTGCGAGCTGCGGGGCCTCGATGAAGAGATCGATCCCGGTCAGTTCGAGGATCCCGGGTGCACGAGCCCGGGTCAGTACAAGGTCGTGATCGACTCCGGCCTCTACACGAACGGGAACTTCGCGCAGCCGCTCGAGAAGAACTACGTCAACTACGGGCTCAAGGACGTCTACTCGTTCCGCCTCGGCGGCAGCTATCACCTCCTCCGCAGCGCGCCGACGATCGATCCGATGTCGCCAAACTCCGGTCCGCCGTTCGACGGTCCGCCACCCCGCGGCGAGGAGATCATCGTGCGCGGTGGCATCGCCTACGACACCGCCGCGGCGGAGACCGGCTGGCTGCGCTCGAACTTCGATGGCGCGGCGCGCGTGACCACCACGGTGGGAGCGGCGTTCCGGACCCGACGCTTCGAGATCAACCTCGGCGGCGGCTTCGTCTACGAGGGTACGAACACCAACCCGGGCGCGAAGGCCGACGGCAGCGACTGCAACCCGACCCTCGCCGCCGGCAACCTCGGCTGCCGGGCGGCCGGCGACCCGGGCAGTGGCCAGGATCGTCCGATCAACGAGCGTCAGGGCCCCGATCCGACGAACCCGCTGCTCCAGCCGCCGTTCCAGACCGAGAACCCCTACAACCAGGGCTCGTACAAGTCGCACTACCTCCTGTTCATGCTCGGCTTCTCGACCTGGTTCTGATCCATCACGAAGGAGTCGTCATGCGTCTGTCGCGATCCTCGTTGGCGGTACTCCTCGTTGCGCTGGTGGCGTGTGGCGCTCCGGCCAGACCCGCGGAGCCCGCGCAGTCCGCACCGCCGACCTCGCCGGCACCGGTTGCTGGCACCCAGGAGGGTCGCTTCCGCGTCGAGATGGTCGCGGCTGCGGGCGAAGCTGCCGTTCTCGAAGGCGTGATCCGCGACGGGGCGGGCAAGGCGCCCATGGCCGGCGTGACGATCGTGGTCGTGTCACCGGCACTCCAGGGTGAGCGCGTCGAGATCTCGGACGCCGACGGGCGCTTCGCGTTCCAGGCGCTTCCGCCGGGCACGTATACGTTGACCGCGATCCACGAAGAGGCGACGACGACGACGAGCGTCGCGCTGCAGACCGGCAAGCGCGCGAAGCTCTCGCTCGACTGGAACCTCACGGCTGGAGCTCCGGTCAGCCGGAACGACACCCCGGCTCCGCCGAAGAAGTTCCCCGACGCACGGACGGCGCTGCAAGCAGGTGCGGTCAATCAGGCGTACCGGCAGGGCCAGCAAGAGCTGGCGAAGGCACCGAGCTCCAGGCTGCACGGTCTGCTCGCGATCGCCGCATACGGCTCGGCCGTCGAGGCGCTGGTGTTCGAGGTGAGTAGGGCGGCCGACGGAGGGTTCAAGGCCTCGAAGCTGCGCGACGCGGTGGTCCAGCTCGTCGCCGAGCTCGACAAGGTGCAAGAGCACCTCGCAGCAGCGGCGAAGGATCCCACGTTCTCGCTCGAGCTCTGCGTGGCCTGCATGGGCGTCGGAGACGACGCCGCACGGTTCGCCGTCGGAGGAGCACTGGAGGTCGAGAGTGATCGCAGCGGGAAGCGGCTTCCCGAGGGCGATCCACGGCGCCGGCCGACCTATCTCTTCGATCACGGCGATCTGGCGTGGGCGCGGGCGATGGTGAGCTTCCAGCAGGCGTTTGCGAACATCGCGCTTGCCTACGACTGGAGCTTCTTCGACACGCTGGAAGCGGATCGATCTGCTGCGAATCCGAGGGTGACGATCCGGATGGCCGATCCTGGCCGGGTCGCCAGGGCGAAGGAGTTGCTGCTCGCCGCACTCGCATTTTCGGATCAGGCGCGGACCGCGTACCTCGCAGAGAAGGACGATGACCGAGAGTGGGTGCCAAACCCAGCGCAGAAGAACTACCCGTCGCCACTCGCCATGGATGCCAAGCTGTACAAGACCTGGGCGAGCATCGTGGGAGATGCGCGAGCGCTCGTCAGCAGCGAGACCGGGCTGTCCCTCGCCGCGATGTGGAAGGTTCTCCGCATCGAGCGCGGCCGACCGACGGGGTTCGTCGATTTCGGAGCGATGCTGACCACGCCGAAGGAGATCGTGTTCGACGTGGCAACCATCGAAGCCCTCGAGAACGAGAAGAACCCGAAGAAGAGCGGGGCGCTGATGACGAAGCTGCTCGGCGACCTGCTTGGCAATGGCTACAAGCCCAAGATGAAGCCGTCGCCGATCACGGATCGCCTGCTCCAGCTCCGCAAGGATCTGGACCAGGGCGGGCAGGCCGTCGAGCTCAAGCTCAAGTACCTCCTCTGGCTGAACTAGCCCCACGAGGCTGGCATGCGTGCCATACAGAGGCATGGCGATGGCGATCAAGTGCGGGAACTGCGGCGGTCACTTCACGCAGAGTGAAGTGCAGCACCGCAAGCCGCCGCGCTATCCGCACTCGCTGACCGCGCGCGGACAGCAGACGCTCGCCGACAACACCGCGCGTGGCGGCGACCATCCGCAGTGCCCGGCCTGTGGCCAGCGCACGCTGATCGTTCCCACCTGACACGCCGAAGCGAATCGGCAGGTGGTTCTGGTACCGCCGTGCCATAACAGGGCATGAGCAAGGCCCTCGTCAGACGCGGATCCGGCAACGGTGTCGTCCCGGCGGTGTGCAGTGTCGTCCTCCCCGGCCTCGGTCAGCTCGTCAACGGCGAGACCGAGAAGGCCGTCGGAGTCTTCGCGGTCTATGCGGTGGCTGGAGCGAGCTTCCTCGGCGCGATCCCGATCCTCGGCTCGGCCGCAGTGCTGGTCGCCGGCGCGGCATGGCTGTACGGCGTCGCCGACGCGTACGTGTCGGGCAGGAAGAAGTAGGCACCCGGTTCCAGTCAGGGCTGACCGTTTCTGATCGATCTGCTAGGGTCGGTGAGATGTCCGACTCCGTCTTCGATCAGTTCCAGGGCACCGCCAGCTACATCGCGTCGGAGGATCTCCGGCATGCGGTCAACGTCGCCGTCGCGCTCGCGCGCCCGCTGCTCGTCCGTGGCGAGCCGGGCACCGGCAAGACCCTGCTCGCAGAGAACCTCGCCAGCTCTCTCGGGCTGCCGCTGATCCGCTGGCACGTCAAGTCGACGACCAAGGCGCGCGATGGCCTGTACGTCTACGACACCGTCGCGCGGCTCCATGATTCGCGGTTCGACAGCGCGAACGTCCGCGACATCGCGAAGTACATCAAGCTCGGACCGCTCGGCGAGGCGCTCGATTCGCCGACGCGCGTCGTGCTGCTGATCGACGAGATCGACAAGGCCGATCTCGAGTTCCCGAACGACCTCCTGCACGAGCTCGATACGATGAAGTTCCGCATCGATGAGACCGGTCGCGAGGTCGCGGCCAAGGAGCGGCCGATCGTCGTGATCACGTCGAACAACGAGAAGGAGCTCCCCGACGCGTTCTTGCGCCGGTGCGTGTTCCACTACATCCAGTTCCCGAATCGCGAGCTGATGGCCGAGATCGTTCGCGTGCACCACCCGGACATCACGGATCGCGTGCTGGACAACACGCTCGAGGTGTTCTTCGGTCTGCGCGCGACGCCCAAGCTCCGCAAGAAGCCTTCGACGTCGGAGCTGATCGACTGGATCATGGCGCTCAAGAAGGCGGGCGTCGACCTGGCGCGCGTCTCCGGCGGGATCCCGTTCCTCGGTACCCTGCTGAAGACCGAGCAGGATATCGAGCTACTCGGAAAGCGGGCGAAGGCGTAACGCTCCGATGTTGATCGACTTCCTGTTCGAGCTGCGCGCCAAGAAAGTGCCGGTGTCCACGCACGAGTGGATGGCTTTGATGGAGGGGATGGCGCTCGGCCTGCACGAGAGCTCGCTCGACGGGTTCTACCGGCTGTGCCGCACGATCTGCGTGAAGGACATCGCGCTCTACGATGCGTACGACGAGGCGTTCCTCGCGTACTTCAAGGACGTCCACGTCGCATCGCTGCAGCTGACCAAGGGTCTTCTCGACTGGCTCTCCGATCCGAAGGCCATGAATGCCTTGACCGCCGAGCAGCGCGCAGCGATCCAGGGGCTCGACCTCGAGAAGCTGCGCGAGCTGTTCGAGAAGCGGCTCAAGGAGCAGAAGGAGCGCCACGACGGCGGCAATCGCTGGATCGGTACCGGCGGTACCTCGCCGTTCGGTACCGGTGGCAAGAACCCGAACGGCATGCGCGTCGGCGGCGGTGGTGCTCGTAGTGCGATGGCGGTCGCCGACGAGCGCCGGTTCCGCGAGTACCGCAGGGACGTCGTGCTCGATGTCCGTCAGATCGACGTCGCGCTGCGCGGGCTGCGCAAGCTCGGGCGCGAAGGCGCGATCGAGGAGCTCGATCTCGACGAGACGATCGACAAGACGTGCAAGAACGCCGGCGAGATCGAGGTCGTGTTCAGGCCACCGCGCCGCAACCGGGTCAAGGTCGTGTTGCTGATGGACGTCGGTGGCTCGATGGATCCGCACGCCGAGCTGGTCAGCCGGTTGTTCACGGCTGCGTCACGTGCCGGAAGGTTCGCGAAGTTCCGCAGCTACTACTTCCACAACTGCGTCTACAACGCGGTCTACGAGGACGCGGAGTTTCGCAAGCCGGTCGCCGTGACCGACCTCCTGGCCAACAGCGATCGCGACGAGAAGCTCGTCTTCGTCGGCGACGCGCTGATGCACCCGGCCGAGCTGCTCGATCCGGGTGGCTCGATGTACCTCTACGCACAGAATCGGGCCTCGGGCCACGAGTGGCTACGCCGGCTCGCCGCGCACTTCCGTAGCGCTGCGTGGCTGAACCCCGAGCCCGATCGGTTCTGGAACGGAACGACGATCGAGGTCGTGGCGAGCGTGTTCGGGATGTGGCCGCTGACGCTCGACGGTCTCGCGCACGCAGTCCGCTATCTCACCCGAGGTGGTGAGCGGCCGCGCATCGGCGAACCCGAGAAGTGGGTCCCCGCAAGGGGGCCTCTCGGCATGCGGTGATTCCGGCCCTTTTGGAGCGGGCCGGAATCGATCGATCCGCCTCGAGGCAAGTCGATGGGGCGCCTCGGCTAAGCGGGCGACTCGCGACGACCTGCGGTAATTTCGGCCGTCTAGAAGCGGGCCGGAATCGATCGTTCCGCCTCGAGGCAAATCGATGGGCCGCCTCGGCTGAGGCGCGGCCGCGACGCTACGGCTTCTTCATGAAGTCGGGCTCGGGCTCACCCGTTGCCGGCTTCGGCGCCGCCATCGGTGTCGTCGCGGAGCCCGAGCCGGTTGCCGGTGGCTTGACCGGCGTCGCGGAACCGGTTCCTGCAGGCGGCGGCGTCGTCGCCGAGCCGGTGCCCGTGCCTGCCGGCTTGACCGCGGACCCTGAGCCGGCTCCCGGCGTCGGCGTTGGTGTCGGCGTTGTCGCCGAGCCAGAGCCGGCCGGCGTTGCCGCGGACCCCGTCGTCGTACCCGCTGATCCGGAACCGGCGGGCGTGACCGCCGAGCCAGAGCCGGTCTTCACCGGCGTGTTGTTGTTGTTGTTGTTCGTCGTGTTGTTGTTGGTGACCGGGGCCTGCACCGTGAGCGGCTCTTCGACCTGCGCGATCATTCGCGCGGCGTCCTCGGTGTACTTCGAGGTATCGACGACGCGCTCGATCGACCTGTAGCCGGTCTTGCGGATACCGACGCGCACGCTCTTCTTCGCGGCCTGCGTCTTGGTCAGCTCGATCGTCGACGGCGTGGTCTTGCCGGTGCTCGTGCTGTCGATGAAAATCACCGCGCCCGCGGGCTGGCTGGTCACGGAGATCATCCGCGGCTTCGCCACGAGCTTGGCCGTGGTCTTCGGATCCCCGCCCTTGATGTCGAGCTCGAGCATCGCGAAGCCCGGCGCCTGCACGCGCGCCTTGTAGGCCTTGCCCTTCTCGAGCTTGGCCTTGAGGGGAGTCGCGCCCTTCTGATCGGTGCCGAGCACCTCGACCGACGCCTTGTCGGCCGACGCCGCGATCACCGTCTCGACCAGCTCGGCCGCTGGCGTCGCGACGGCGCTGCCGCTGCCGGTCATCGCCGACGCACTGCCAGCGCTACCGCTGCCGGTCGCGCTTCCGCTGCCGACCATCTCGGCGCTGCCGGTGCCGCTACCGCTGCCGGCTGCGATCACGGCGGCCGAGCTGCCCGAACCGGCGGAGCCCGAGCCGGTATCGGCTGGCCGGTTCTCTGCGACCGACTCTTCCGCCTTCTCGCGCAACACGAAGAACCAGACCGCCGCACCGCCGGCTGCAACCAGGAGCAGCAGGAGGATGATCAACGACGCGCCGCTGCCCGACTTGGCGACGGGCATCTTCGCCGAGGACTCGCGCGCAACCGCGCGCATCCCGGTCGGCTTCGTGACGGCGTCCTTCGCGACGACCGGCGCGGCCGCCCGAACCGGAGCCTTCGCGCTCGCGGGCTCGACGCCGAGCCGCGTCTTTCCGTTATCGGACGAGCTCGAGGCGAGGGCAGGGCTGGCTTGACCTGGCTCCTCGGTGCGCGGGGACGGCGTGGTCTCGAGCAGACGGGGCTGCGGACGAGACTCCGGCGGGCTCGGTAGCGTTGGGGCGGAGTCGCGATCGACGACCGTCGGCTTCTCGACGACGGTGGCGGTCTCCGCGCGCTGTGGCTCGGGTCGCGTCTCTTCGGCGCGAGTGGCCGGTGGCTTCGACGGCGTGCCGCTACGTGACGGGAGTGCGGAGCCAAGAGCGGCTCCGAGACCCTCGTTCTCCGCGACCAGGTCGTCGAGAGAGCGGACCTTCGTCGCCTCCTCGAACGCCTGCTCGTCGAAATCTTCCGCATCCGAGTGGAACGGAACCGGAGCTGGGAGCGGAGTGCGCTGATCGCCGAACGACTCGGAGCGCTTGCGGCTGCCCTCGCCGCCGAGCAACGCTTCCTGAACCGGCAGCGGCGCGACGCGGGTCGGCGTGTCCGTGAACATCGGCGGCTTGGTCGGCTCGGTGTTCGGACGCGACGGAGCCTGCTTCGCCTTCTCGGACAGGATGCGCTCGAGCACATTCTGGCTGCCCTCGGCGAGGCGGTCGAACCGGACGCCCATGCCGGGCGCGATCGCCGGTCGGCTCGGATCGTTCTCGCGCGTCCACACGACCGTGCCTTCCCCGCCGATCAAGGGCGACGCATCGCGCAGCTGGAACTCGAACCGCATCTGCGTTCCGACCGCGAGCGGTTCCTTGGTGCGGATGAAGATACCGCCCTGACTGACATCGACGGCATAGCGCTCGATGAACTGCTCCAGCGTCTCGCTCTTGAACTTGATCTTGAGCGTGACCGGCGTGCGCTTTCCCTGTCGGGTATTTGGATCGACCAAGGCGTTCTCCCAATCGCGTCACGCGTCACCCTCCACGGTTGACGCAAGACTCGGATTTGGCTCGATTCTAAGGTGGGGGCGTGCGCAATGCAACGCGCCCTCCGCCCCAAGGCGGAGTGGCCGGGATTCATTCCCGGCCGCGGGGTTGTGTATTGTCCCCGACGATGTCGCCACCGATCCGCCCGATTCGCCGTGTGCTCGTAGCCAACCGCGGGGAGATCGCCGTTCGCGTCATGCGGACTTGCAGGGAGCGAGGCCTCGAGACGGTCGCGGTGTACTCCGACGTGGACCGCCTCGCACCCCACGTCCTGATGGCCGACATCGCGATCGCGATCGGCCCGGCCCCCGCGGCCCAGAGCTATCTCGTGATCGACAAGATCCTCGACGCATGCAAGCAGTCGGGCGCGGACGCGGTCCACCCAGGCTACGGCTTCCTCTCCGAGAACGAGGACTTCGCAGAGGCGTGCCTCGCGGCCGGCATCACGTTCATCGGTCCGTCTGCCGAGGCGATGCGGAAGATGGGAAGCAAGACCGAGGCGCGGAAGACCGTCACCGCGGCCGGAACGCCGGTCGTTCCCGGTGACAACGGGCCCGACGGCAACGGCTTCCCGAATGCGGAGATGGCTCTCACGTCCGCGAAGAAGATCGGCTTCCCGGTCCTGCTCAAGGCCGCGGCCGGCGGCGGCGGCAAGGGCATGCGAATGGTCACCACCGAGGCCGAGCTTGCCCCCGCGTTCGATGGCGCCGTGCGCGAGGCCACCGCGGCGTTCGGCGACGGCACCGTGTACCTCGAAAAGGCGATCATCCGTCCGCGCCACATCGAGATCCAGGTGTTCGGAGATCAGCACGGGAACCTCGTGCACCTCGGCGAGCGCGACTGCTCGATCCAGCGCCGTCACCAGAAGGTGATCGAGGAGGCGCCGTCTCCGGTCGTCTCGCCCGAGCTGCGCGCGCAGATGGGCGCCGCCGCGATCGCAGCTGCCCGTGCCGTCGACTACGTCGGTGCCGGCACCTGCGAGTTCTTGCTCGGCGAGGGTGGCGGCTTCTACTTCCTCGAGATGAACACCCGGCTGCAGGTCGAGCACCCGGTCACCGAGATGATCTACGCGGTCGATCTCGTCGCGTGGCAGCTCGACGTTGCGGAGGGCCGTCCGCTCCCGATGACGCAGGCCGAGCTCGATGCACGACGTCGCGGACATGCCGTCGAGTGCCGGATCTACGCCGAGGATCCGGTGAAGTTCCTGCCCTCGCCCGGCAAGATCACGCACCTGCGGGTGCCCGACGGTCCGTACATCCGGAACGACGCCGGCTGCTACGAAGGCTCCGAGATTCCGGTCCACTACGATCCGATGATCAGCAAGCTGGTCGTCTGGGGCGAAGATCGCGCACGCGCGGTTGCCCGGATGCGGCGCGCGCTCGATGAGTACGCGGTGCGCGGGATCGAGACCAACCTCGCATTCCACCGTCGGTGCTTCCGCCACGACGCGTTCGTCGCCGGCGACTACGATACCGGCTTCATCGGCCGTAACTCGACGGAGCTGACGCCGCGGGCCGATGAGCGCGAGCTCGATGCCGCGATCATCGCCGCCGCGCTCGACTCCACTGCGCACCGTCACGATGCGCCCAAAGCTAGCAACGGTGCGGCGAGCATGGCAGCGCCGGTCAACACCGAGATCTCGGGCTGGCGTCGCCAGCTGCGCTAAGCTCGCCGACGATGAGGCTGCACGCGCTGCTCGTGATCACCCTCGTTGCCGCATGCGGTGAGGACGTGATCGGTGAGGACACCGCGGCCTCGTGCCCACCGACCGATCCGCCGTCGTTCACGAATTTCGGCGAGGCGTTCTTCACCTCCTACTGCCTCGACTGTCACTCGCAGGCCAAGCGTGGCGACGACCGCAACGGCGCGCCGGTCACGATCGACTTCGACACCCGCAGCCTGGTCCGCGAGAACACGAGCCGGATCGACAAGCAGGCGGCGTTCGGGCCCGCTGCGCAAAATCGCCTGATGCCGCCGTCGGATCACGCCGCCCAGCCGACGGACGCCGAGCGGATCCGGCTTGGCGAGTACATCGGCTGCGAGATCGGTCGCTAGGCGCGCGACTTATTGCGCTTCGTCGGCGCCCATGTCGGCGGCGCCGGTGGGCCGCGGATCGCCATCGATGTCGACCGCCAGCGTCGCCGCGGGATTCGCGCTGTCCCTCGCGGGACTGCCGGTCGCGATCCGGTAGAAGCCGGCGACCAGCGCATTGCTACCGACGTCGAGGAACATCGGGTCTCCGACCTTGTTGCCGGTGCCTGCGATCGCCGCGGCTGTCAGCGAGTAGGTCACCGTGCAGGCCCCCGCGACGTCGTTGTCCGCAACGATGCTGTTCGTGAGCGCGACCGCCGCCGCGGTGCAGTTGATGCCGCGCTTGCCGAGGGCAACCCCGGCCGACGACCGGTTGTTCGCGACGGTGTTGAACTGGAACACCGCCGCCGGGTTGCTCGTCGCGAGCACGACGCCGCCCTGCGTCGACAGCGTTCCGCCATTCGCGGCGATGATCGTGTTGGTGATCGAAAAGTCCGAGTTGATCGAGAGACCGACGCCCGCGGTGCCCGTCGTTCCGTTGAAGGCGATGACCGAGGAGCCGATCGTGAGCAGCCCCGTCCCCACCGCCGTGATCCCGCTGGTCGGGTTTTCATACACGCTCGAATCCCTGACCGTCAGCATACCTGCGGTGGCAGAGATTCCGTTCGTCGTGTTCTGGTAGACCGAGCTGTCGAGAACCGTCAGGTTCCCGCCGGAAAACAGGATGCCGCTACCGGCGTTGCCGTGGATCTTCACCGCATTCAGCGTGACCGTGGCGGACTCGCGGACGAACAGGCCGTTGCCGTTGGTCGCGTTGCGGATCGTGAGGTCGTGGATCGTCACGTTCGACGTGCCTTTGATCTCGCAGACGTCGCCGGTATTGGAGCGGTTGAGCGACGCGCCGGGTGCCGCAAAGATCGTGACGTTGCGGTTGTCGATCAGCGCCGCCCGACTATCGGTGATCGCGCCGGTGAGCTTGAGGTAGCGGCGGGCGGGCGTCGGCTTGAACCCTTCCTCGAGGGTTGGGCAGGGAGCCGCCTGCGAGCAGGTCGTGCTGCCCAGCGGCACGGCGCCGTCTACGTAGCTCACCTCCGCGGTGGGGGCACACGAGCCGTCCGGCAGGCACACCGCGGACGAACAGTCGCTGTGAGCGGAGCAGGCGCGGCACACGTCGAGAGTCGGTTCGCAGACGGGTTTGTTGCCGGTGCACTCGGTGGCCTCGGTGGCCTCGGTGCACTGCACGCAGATCTGCGACGACAGCTTGCAGACCGGCGTGGGAGCCATGCAGTCATCGGCCGAGTCGCACGTCACGGGCGGCGCGTCGACGTCGGGGCCGCCATCACCTCGTGGACAGTCCGTGTCCTCGGGATGCGCGCGGCAGTACGCAGGGTTTTGCTCGCCGCACGCAGCCAGCAATGCGGCGGCGATCATCGTGATCGCGATCGAGCCCGTCATTCGTTGATCCTCGCTCAGAACTGTCCCGCCCAGCCGAAGTATCCGCTGTCAGTGGTGACGTTCGCCACAGGGCCTGATTGCTTGGGGCCGCGGGTCCACAGGTAGATACCGGTGCCCACCATGACGATTCCGACGCCCACGAGGGCTGCCCCGATCGGCGTCGCGTTCGGATAGATCGTCTTCACGTCAGGCCCATCCTTGGTCCCGAGGTAGAGCTCGACGCCGCCCACCGCGAGCGCGCTCACGCCGCCGACGATCAGCACGACCGGAAGAACGCGCGATGGCGGGGCGGAAGGTGCTTGATCCCGATCGCCGACGGCGGTCGAGAGGATCGTCATGATCCCGGTCGTCGTGGAGCGCAGCGTTGTGTCGGTGCAGCTCTCGCACATGCGCGAGGTCGCGGCGACCTGCTGGTTCTTGACGATCCAGTACGCGTGGATCGTGACCTCCTGCGTGCCGATCAGCTCGATCCGCGCGAACAGCACGCTATCGGCCTTGCTGCGGCTCTCCACGAGCTTGCGCGCGCAGGCGTGATCCTCGATCGCGAGGCAGTCGATCAACAGGTTGAGCGCCTTCGGATCCAGGCTCTCCGTGGTGACCGCGTGCCCGCGACCGGTGGCCCAGGCCTCGAGCTCGGTCGTGACGCTGGTCCGGAATGTCGCCGGCCCGACCACGACGACGCCGACCGTGCGCGCGTGAGCTGGCGCGGCGGCGACCACCAGGAAGGCGAGGACTACGAGGATCGAGCGCATGGCGTTCCGCGTAGGAGGGTACCGCCAGCGTCCTCCGCGCTGCAAATTGCGAGCGCAGCGGATTCGCGACCTGGGATCAGCGAACATACGCCCAACGCCGATGAGATCAATGCGGAATCGACGGCGGTGATCTCATGGAGTTACTGCTGCGGTTCGCGCATTGCGGATCGCGTCTGCGCTCGGTAGAAAGCACCGGGCGCGCTGGTTCCTCGCGCCCCGAGGATTTCCCATGGCGCAGCAGACCAAGTTCGTATTCGTGACCGGCGGTGTCGTTTCATCGCTCGGCAAGGGCATGGTCTCCGCGTCGATCGGCGCGCTGATGGAGAACCGCGGCCTCAAGGTCGCGAACATGAAGCTGGATCCCTACATCAACGTGGATCCGGGCACGATGAATCCGACGCAGCACGGCGAGGTGTTCGTCACCGACGACGGCGCCGAGACCGACCTCGACCTCGGCCACTACGAGCGCTTCGTCTCGAGCAAGATGTCGCGGCTCAACAACATCACGACGGGCCAGATCTACTCGTCCGTGATCGGCAAGGAGCGCCGCGGCGAGTACCTCGGCTCGACCGTCCAGGTCATTCCGCACATCACGGACGAGATCAAGCAGCGGATCCTGCGCTGCGCCGAGGGCCTCGATGTTCTCGTCGTCGAGGTTGGCGGCACTGTTGGCGACATCGAGTCGCTGCCGTTCCTCGAGGCTGCGCGCCAGCTGCGCGTCGAGCTCGGCACGCAGAACTCGGTCAGCGTGCACCTCACACTCGTCCCGCACATCCGCGCGGCCGGCGAGTTCAAGACCAAGCCGACGCAACACTCGGTCCAGAAGCTGCGCGAGATCGGCATCCAGTGCGACGTGCTGGTCGTGCGCTGCGAGCAGCTGCTCGACGAGGCCACGATCAAGAAGATGGCGATGTTCTGCTCGGTAGCGGCGGACGCGGTGTTCCAGTCGATCGATGTCGATACGGTTTACCGCTTGCCGCTGATGCTGTGCGAGCAGGGCCTCGATCAGAAGCTCGCCTCGCTACTCAACATCTGGTCACGCGCATCGCGACTGTCGGCGTGGGAAGAGGTCGTCGCGCGGATCACCGAGCCCAAGCGCAAGGTGACGGTCGGCTTCGTCGGCAAGTACGTCTCGCTGGTCGAGGCGTACAAGAGCCTCAACGAGGCGCTGCTCCACGGCGGGATCGCGAACGATTGCCGCGTCGAGATCAAGCACATCGATAGCGAGGAGCTCGAGAAGACCGGTGTCGGGCAGCTCGCGCAGTACGACGGCATCCTCGTCGCGCCTGGGTTCGGTGCCCGTGGTACCGAGGGCAAGATCGCGGCGGTCCGCTACGCGCGCGAGAACAAGGTCCCGTACTTCGGGATCTGCTTCGGCATGCAGATGGCGTGTATCGAGTTCGCCCGCCACGTGTGCGGCCTCGAGAAGGCGAACTCGACGGAGATCGATCCAGCGACGCCGCACCCGGTCGTCGATCTGATGCCGGATCAACGCGGTGTCACCGACAAGGGCGCGACGATGCGGCTCGGCGCGTATGACTGCAAGCTCAAGCCGGGCACGCGCGCGGCCGAGGCGTACGGTTCGAGTGACATCAGCGAGCGCCATCGTCATCGCTGGGAGATCAACAACAACTACCGCGACGCGCTCGAGCGGCACGGCATGGTGCTCTCCGGCCTGTCTCCTGATGGGCGGCTCGTCGAGATGATCGAGATCCCGCAGCACCCGTACTTCGTGGCGTGTCAGTTCCACCCGGAGTTCAAGTCGCGCCCGAGCGCGCCTCATCCGTTGTTCTCGCGGTTCGTGAAGGCAGCGCTGGCCCGCCGGCCCTGACGGTACTCCCGAGCGAAAGTTTCTGGACGGCATCCTCGGCCGCGGGTAACGGCCGTGTAACGAATCGGTGGCGGAACGACCTGCCATGGCCACTGCCGTCGACGACTGCCCACGAGTGTCCTCGCACACATGGGCGTGGCTGCTCGGCTGGCTCGATGCCGAAGCGCTGCGCGCGTTCGGAGGGATCCTCGAGCGTACGCTGATTCCGCCAGTCGCCCACGTGCGGTTCCTCCGCAACCGCGCCTTCGAGCTCGCGGCGACGGGATTCTAGATCAACATCTTCGGCGCTTCGGCGTTCGGATCGACGGCGACGGGCGCGACGAGCGGAGCACTCGGGCGCTCGACGTGGATCGGGGCCTGCTGCGGAGGGGCACGGAATGGGTCCGTCTCGAACCGCGGCGCGGACGGACGCGGAACGGCGCGCGGCATCGGGCGCTCGGGCTCGGCGTCATCCTCGTCCACGTTGATCTCGCTGTCAGCGTCCGTCGCCGGCGTCCCGAACTTCGCGGCCGCGAGGTGATACACGCCGAGGAGGCCGGGGATCAGGACGCCCGCACCGAGGCCGAGGACGAACAGGATGACGGCGAGCAGGATCAGCACGCCGCCGGCGATCAGCGCGAAGCGGACGGTGCGCGGCCTGCGGAGAACGATCAGGTAGTAGCCACCTGCGAGCAGGCCGAGGAGCCCGGGCGGCAGGTGATACGCGATCGGGAACTTCGCACCACCGAGCTGCTCGACCTCGGCGTCGGTCAGTGGCGCGTACGAATCGCCGCTGTAGAGGACGTACTCACCGCTCCAGCGCCAGAAATCGAGCCAGAACAGTCCAAACCGTTCGTAGTGGTAGCCGATCTGGCCGACCTGGGTCTCGGTCCCGTCCTCGCCGAGCACCGGCTGCGGGTCGGTGTCCCGAACGTGCATGATGTCGTCGCCGACGTTGATGATGACGATGCCGCCGCCCCGGCCTGCGTGCGCCGGCCCAGTCGCAGCCATCACCACCAGGAGCCCAAGAATCGCCAGACGAAGAGCGGTCACGGGCCGGAAGCTACACGAAGCGTTCGTAGCGGGGCATCACAACTCGATGCGGCCAGCGGACGTAATGCCTCAGCGCCGGGACATCGTTAGGCTAAAGCAAGACCCGGACCAATGGTCCTTTACAAACTCAGCGTGCCAACGTAGGCTTACTTCAAGCCTCATACCAGGCCCACGT
>JACCQV010001001.1 GCA_013813945.1 Deltaproteobacteria bacterium
CGCGACTGCGGGTCTCGTGTTCCAGCTTGCTCCCGCGCAGGCCCAGTCGGCCGAGGCCGAAGTTCTGTTCCGCGATGGCCGCAAGCTGATCAAGCAAGGCAAGGTTGCCGCTGGCTGCGACAAGCTCGCCGCGAGCGAGCGGCTCGAGCCCAGCATCGGTACGCTGCTCAACCTCGGCGACTGTCGTGAAAAGCTCGGCAAGATCGCGAGCTCGTGGGCGGCGTTCCGCAAGGCCGAGGCGATGGCGAAGCGCGCCGGGCGCGAAGAGAAGCGTCAGCTCGAGGCCCGCAACCGCGCCCTGAAGCTCGAGCCGCACCTCGCGAACCTCGTGATCCAGGTCAACCTCAAGATCGACGGCCTGGTCATCAAGCGCGACGGCCTCGTTCTCGAACCAGGCGCGTGGAACACGCCGGTCCCCGTGGATCCGGGCAGCTATCAGATCGTCGTCGAGGCGCCGGGCTACAAGCCGTGGCGTAGCGAGGTCACGGTGCTGCACAAGTCGAAGCGGATCCTGACGGTCCCCACGCTCGAGCGAGTCGTCGTGGCCGTGGCTCCGCCGCCACCGGCGCGGCCAGTCGTCAGCGCTCCGGTCATGATCTCGCCTCCGCCGCCACGCGCCGCCCTGACCATGCGAACCCGTCAGCCGAGCTCGTTCACCGGGGAGCGTAAGCTGGCCGTCGCACTCGGCCTCGTCGGCGGTGGTGCGATCGGTGCCGGCGTCTACTTCGGCATGCAGTCCAGGAATCTGCAGCGCGACTCGGATGCGATCTGTCCGCTCGTCGTTTGTGCGGACCCCGAAGGGTTGCGGCTCAACAACCGGGCGCAGAGCGCCGCAACGCGCGCCAACATCTTCTACATCGCTGGCGGAATCGCGGTCGCCTCCGCGGTCGTCCTGTTCGTCGTTGGTGGCCCCGAGCAACGCACCGTCGTGACACCCACCGCGGGTCGCGACGAGGTCGGTGTTTCCGTGGCCGGGAGTTTCTGATGCGGCTCCGCGTTCTCACACTCTGCGTTCTCGGCGCCTGCTCGGTGCCGGACAAGCAGCCTGTCGACACGGACGCCGGCGTCGATGCGGCAATCCCGCCCGGCCCGGACGGCGAGCCGAACACGATGATCACGGACGGACCGGGCGAGTTCAGCCCGACCGCGGCCGCGACCTTCCGGTTTGCTTCCGACATTCCGACCGCGACGTTCATGTGCACGATCGACGGCGAGACGCCGCTGGCGTGCTCGTCCCCGTACACGCGGACGCTCAACGACGGTCCGCATACGTTCTCGGTCCGCGCGGTCAACACCGATGGCAACAGCGACGACACGCCTGCCGAGCATCCGTGGTCGATCGACACCGCGATGCCCGAGACGATGATGATCACCGCACCACCGGCACTCGACAACAGCGTGATGGTTCGCTTCACGTTCGATTCGAACGAGCGGAACATCGTGTTCGACTGCTCGCTCGACGGCGCGACGTACACCGCGTGTGTCAGCGATGCCGAGATCGGCCCGATCGGCGATGGCGCGCATTCGTTTGCCGTCCGCGCCCGCGATCGTGCAGGCAACGTCGATTCATCGCCGGCGATCCACGCGTGGAACGTCGACACGAGCACACCTGACACCCAGCTGGCGAGCGGTCCCACGGGCGCATCGGGCAGCACATCCGCGACGTTCAGCTTCGTGTCACCGGACGCCGGCTCGGGCGCGACGTTCCAGTGCAGCCTCGACGGTGCAGCGATGGCCGATTGCACGTCGCCCCGAGAAGTCACAAACCTCGGCGAGGGACCGCACACGTTCTCCGTTCGAGTTCGCGATGCGGTCGGCAACTTCGATCCGACCCCGGCGATGCGGACGTGGAATGTCGATCTCTCGACGCCCGACACGATGATCACCTCCGGCCCGTCCGGAACGGTTCCCGCGGCGACCGCGGCGTTCGGGTTCATGGCGACCGAGGACGATGTTGCGTATGAGTGCAGCCTCGATGGCGCCGCGTTTGCCGGGTGCACCGCACCCGTCACCTTCACGAACCTTGGCCAGGGTTCGCATACGTTCGCCGTTCGCGCACGCGACCTCGCCGGTCATACCGACGCCTCACCCGCGACGCGCACGTGGAGCGTCGATACCGTCGCACCGAACGTCACGTTCACGGATGCGCCCGCGGACGGCGCGACCACCGGACCACGCGTGACGTTTGCGTTCACGACCAACGAGGGCACGGCCGAGTGCAGTGTCGACGGCGGTACGTTCGTCGCATGCGCGAGCCCGCAGACCTACAACCTCACCGCGGTGACCCACGTGTTCTCCGTCCGCGTCACCGACGCCGGCGGCAACATGACGACCGGGATGCGCACGTGGACGGTCGCGTGCGCGGCGCCGGATGCCGCCGGTGCGGTCGGTCTGCTTCACCTCGACGACACCGGCCAGACGCTCTCGAATGCAACGGGCGGCGGGACGGCCGTGCTCGGCGACACCGATCAAAACGAACCAGCGGACCCGACGCCGACTGCCGGCCGGTTCGGCGGTGGCCTGGTGTTCATGGCGAACCAGGATGATCGCGTCACCTGGCCCGCAGCGATCCCCGCGAGCTCCGAGCTGACCGTGGAGCTCTGGGTTCACCCCGGCACAGCGGGCGATCTGTTCGTCACCAGCGATGGCCGCGTGGCGCTGCGGGTCGCCGCGAGTGGCCGCGTCGAAGCGACGGTCGCTGGCACGACGGTGATGTCAGCTCCCATCACTGCAGGTGCATGGCATCGCGTCCTCGTGGCCGCGCAGCAGCCGACGCTGCGCATGTGGGTCGATGGTGCGCGCACCGAGGCTACGGGGCTGACGCTCCCGACCCCGCTCGCGCTGGACTCGATCCGCCTCGGCGGCGGCTCGTTCGGAGGCTTGATCGACGAGGTCTGGGTCGCTCAGACCGCGTTGACGAGCGACGACTCCGCGCTCGCGCGGTACTGCCCGCTCTGAGCGACTAGAGCCGACCAAGAGCCGACTCGATCGCGCATCGCTAGACGACAGCAATCAACATGGGTGACGCGACGGAGCTCTGGCGCCGTTCGTTTCATTCGAGGACGAAGGTGACCTTGAGCATGACGCGGTACTCGGTCACCGCTCCGTTCGTGACCGCGACCTTCTGGTCCTGGACCCACGCCCCTTCGATGTTCTTGACGGTCTTGCTGGCCTGGGCGATGCCGGACTTGATGGCGTCGTCGAACGAGGTCTTTGACGAGGCGCTGATTTCGATGATCTTGGCTACGGACATGGTGTCCGCACTCTAGCGACGTTCGTGGTGCGCGCCGAGTCCGGAGTGAGTGAGAAATTCTGACTCGGACGCCGCACTAACTAATCGATCTCGATCAGCACGTGGACGGCCGCGCCGGTCGTCTTCAGGATCGTGATCTCGATGTACGGGCCGCTCAACCAGCGGCCGGTGATCACGTCCCACTCGGGATGCCCCGCGTAGGGCTCGATGACCCCCATCTCGCGGATCTCACGGATGCTCGCCACGTGCTGGGCGCGGTACGAGGCGATCAGCTCGTCGTACGAGCGGCTGAATTCGCTGTTGACGAAGTCGTAGGTCGCGAGCTCGGCGAGCAGCGCGTCCGCCGCGACCTGACGCGTGACGGCGGCGTTGCCGGCGATTGGCGTGATCGGATCGACGAGGTCCAGCGGGCGCGCGTAGGCGGCGACGATCGCCGCGTCGACGGCGGCGGTCAGCTCCTCATCGCGCGCGGCCGTCGAGGCGTACCAGCGCCCGAACAGCGGCTCGAGGCGGGCCTGCACCAGCTCCTGCGCATTGCCTGCAAACGCGTTGACGCGCGCGGGTCCGACGAGGCCCGCGGCGTCGGTGAGGAACGGCGCGGATGCGGTACGCGCGGCACCGTCGGCGAGCGCGGCCTGAAACGCTTGCTCGTCGACCGTCGCACCGAGCTGGCCGACGCACTGGAGAACGGCGATTGCCTCGCCACAGCGGCCGAGATCGATCGCGCCCATCGGCAACGCGGCCAGGCACGATTGCGTCGCGCTGGTGCAACCAACGCGTGGCCACTGCTCGTAGGCATCTCCGGCGGTGACGCCGAGCTTCTTGATCGAGAGGCCGAGCCGCGCATTCTTGGTCACGCTCGAACCGCTGGCGAGTGAGGCCGTGATCACGAGCTTGGCATTCGCCGCGGAGGCGCCCGCGATCGCGAACGCGTGATCGGGGGCCAGGTCGATCTCGAAGTGCGTGGCGTCCGTGCGTCGCAGATCGGTCAACGAGACACCGTTCACCGACGCGGTCAGGCCGCTCATTGCCGACGAGGTGCGGCCCTTCGCGCGATAGACGACCGTGCCTCCTAGAACGACCGGCGTGAGCTCGGCAGTGAGGTAGACAGTCGTGGCGCCGCTGAAGCTCGAGAACCGTGGCCGGACGACGACGCGCGAGGTCAGCGTGTCGGGGCGCCCGGAGCTCGGCGTGAACGTCGTGCGGATGAACTGATCGACCCCGTCGACGAGGCCACGGGCGGTCGATACCGGCCACGTCACCTCGAAGGCGCGCGCGCTGCGCGATGCGAAGTCGCCATAGACGTCGTCGAAGACGAAGC
>JACCQV010001004.1 GCA_013813945.1 Deltaproteobacteria bacterium
GGGCACGGGCCGTGCGGCGCCATCCGCTCGCCCGCCACCTCGCGATCGTGGTTGCAGCAGCGGGTGTGTTTGCATCGCTCGCGTACTTCGCCCTCGGTGTCGAGGTGGCCGCGCGTGGCGGGTCGACCGCCGAGCTGGCGGCGCTGATCGGCGGCGTTCGCGGCGGTGGTCAGGTGCTGACGCTGATCGTTCAGCTCGTGCTCGCGCCGCGGATCCTCGCGCGGCTCGGTACCGGCCGTGCGCTCCTCCTGGCACCACTCGTTGCCCTCGCGTCGGGGCTTGGACTCGTGGTCGCACCGATCCTCGCGGTGGCGATCGCGACCCAGATCTCGGCACGCGTGTTCGATGCTGGGATCGAGACACCGGCGGAGAGGCTGACCCAGACGCTGCTGCCGACTGCGGTGCGAGGTCGCGTCGCCGGCTTTCTCGACGGCACCGCGAAGCGAGCGGGCGCCGTCCTCGGCGGGTTGATCGCAGCAGTGCTCGCCGGTTCACCGACGATGTTCTACGCGGTCACCGCGATCGCCGCCGCGCTGTGGCTGATCGCCGCGGCGCGGATCGCCCGCGCACTGCCGACCCTCGCAGTCGCTCACGTCGCGCACGCACAGGACGCCGATGCCGCCGTCGACGATCGCGCGATCGCGATGCTGTTGCGCGAGCTCGAGAGTGCACGACCGGATCGCGCGGCCGAGGTGATCGCGCGCCTTCACGAGCGCGGGCGGATCGATGCCGTCGGTCCACTGGTCAAGGTCGCGGCCGAGCGAGACGGAGTCGCCGTGTGGCGGGCGCTGGTCAACGTGCTCGATACGCCGGCCGAGCTCCACGGGGCCGCGATCGCGGTGACGATCGCGGGCACCAAGCATCGCGAGCTCGCGCTCCGCGCCCTCGGCCTGGCCGGCGGCGTCGCGGGGGCGGGTCTCGCCGCGTGGTGCGAGGACAAGGATCTCGCGGTCGCGCTGACGGCGGAGGTCGCCATGCTCCGACTCGCGAGCGATCACGACGGAGCGCTCGCGCTCCTCGCCGAGTCCATCCGCGACTCGGGGACCGCCGCACGGGTTGCGATCGACGAGCTCGGGGTCGAGATTCGTAGGGGGCTTGCAGGAGGCGCGCACGATCGCATGCTCGATTCGGCTCGCCACCTCTCGCGCGCGCTGCGCCGGCGGCGTGGCGACACGCCGAGCCGCACGATCGGGTTCGCGGCGCTTCAGCGCGTCGTCGGTTGGGCGCGTGACCGACGCGACGCGGAGCTGTCGCTACTGCGGGCGGATCTGCTCGAGCTCGCACGCGAGCGGGTCGAGGCGGCCGCCACGCCGGCAGCACCGGATCATCACCTGACGTCGTTGATGCGGGCGCCGGTCTCGACGATCGACGAGACACCCGAGGTCGCGGCAGCGCTCCGCCTGTACGGTGAGCTCCTCGAGAGCGCCGACGCGATCGAACCTGATGATCTGCGTCGGATCGCGCGCGCACTCGGGGAGCCGGACGACGACGTGCGAGCTGCTGCCGAGGAGGCGCTCACCGCGCTCGGCCCGGCGGCGGCAGGAGAGTTGATCGCGACCGCCGCATGGGGTCGCCGCCGAGCACGCGATCGCGCGGCTGCGTTACTCGCCGAGCTTCCGGTCACCGCGGGAGCGCTCGATCGCCTGATCGATGCGGAGCTCGATGCTCTCGACCAGACCCACGCGGCGATCAGCGTGCTCGATCAACCCGGCGATGAGCTGCTCGCCCGCCGCCTCGACGAGCGACTCCGGGAGATCGCCCACACCGTCTTGCTCCTTGTCGCCGCCCGCTGCCGCTCGCGTGCGATCGCACAGGCGGCCGTCGCCTGGCGCCACGCGCGTGGTGCCCACGAGCGCGCCCGGACCCTGGCCGTGATCGATGCCGCGCTGCCGCGATCGCTCGTCGGGCGCCTGGTCGAGGCAGTCGACGAGCTATCACCCGCAGATCGCGCCGCGCAACTCGAGCAGGCCGGCATCGAACGTCCCGTGCGCGACGCGGTGATCCGCGCCGAGCTCGCGGGTCGCGATCGACTCGCGCGCGGCCTGGTCCTGCACATTCTCGGCGCAGCAGGGCGCAGTGCACACCGCGACTCGATCGCATCGGCCGCTCATGCCGAGGCGTTCGCGATCAGTCCTGCCAGTCTGATCGCGAAGGTCACCGAAGCGCTTCACGAAGGTTCTACCGGTCCCGTGATCGAAGGAGAGAACGATATGCCGAGTCGAGTCGAGACCCTGATCGCCCTCGGGCGCGTTCCGCTCCTCGCGTCCCTGACGACGCGGCAGCTCGCCGATGTCGCCGAGCGCGCGCGCTGGTCGCACCCGCGCGAGGGCACGATCATCGTGACCTCCGGTGATCTGATCGATGCACTGATCGTGGTCGATGACGGCGAGCTCGCGCTGGGCGATCGGGTGATCACGAAAGGGGAGGTCGTCGACGAGCTCGCCTGCTTCGCGCCCGCCCAGACGTCCGCGGACCTGAGGGCCGTACGAGCGACCCGGCTGATCCGGCTCGAGCGCGTCGACTTCGAGG
>JACCQV010001076.1 GCA_013813945.1 Deltaproteobacteria bacterium
GGGCACGGCAGCGCGCGAGCTCGACGTCGATCGCTGCGATGAGCTCGCGAGCGGCGTGGTCGGCGGGCAGCCCCTTGATCTCCTGCAAGGATTCGAGATCCTCACAGTCGCTGATCGGTCGGAGTGCGGCGACCGCGGGCACGGAATCGCGCACGGTCCCGCCGGTCAGCTCCTGCACGACGGCGCGGACTTCTTCACGCCGCTGGCGCATACAGATCATGCGGATATCGAGCAGCGCCTCCGACTGCTCCTTGCGCACGTGGGTTGCCTTGCAGGTCTCGGAGTAGGTCGCGAGCCAGCGGGCGCGAGCTCCGTCGAGCATCGAGGTCACCGTCGCGAGCGAGGTCGCGGCGTACGGCAGCTTCGATGCAGCGAATGCGCGGTTCACGCTGTCGCGGGTGTTCGCGTCCCAGACGCCGGCGAGTTGCGCCTCCCCATCACTGCAGGGCTCGGGGCCGCGGGTTGCGAGCACTGCCGTGGTCGCGACCGCCGCCGTCGCAAGCACTGCACCGGCTGCAATCCACAGCGTGCGGCTCCGCGATGCGTCCAGCTCGGCGAGCAGCGCCTTCATCGACGGGAACCGATCGGCTGGACGTGCTGACAGTCCGCGACGCAGCGCGCGCACGATCCGCGCCGGTACACCACGCCGGCTCGGGACATCGATGCGGCCGATCGCGAGTGACGCGCGCAGCTCGTCGAGATTCGAGCCTTCGAACGGTCGACGACCATAGAGAGCCTCGAACAAGCTCACGCAGAAGTTGAACTGATCGGACGCGGTCGTCGCGGCGTGCGCCTCGAGCTGCTCGGGTGCCATGTACGCCGGCGTTCCTGCGAGCTCGATGCTCGCGGTCTCGACAGGATCCTCGGCACTCGACCGCACGAGCCCGAAGTCCGTGACCAGGATGCGACCATCCTCGGCGACGAGCACGTTGTCGGGCTTGAAGTCACCGTGGACCAGCTTCGCTTCGTGCGCGGCGACCAGGCCGCTGCCCGCTTGCCGCAGCGTCGACACCACGGTTCGCCAGCCGTGTGGCTCGCGGAACCAGCCGCGCAGCGTGGACCCCTTCACGAGAGCCGGATCGAGCTCTCGATCGATCGCTTGCTCGCAACGAGTGCGCAATCCACGAAGTAGCATCACGCTGTAAACGAGCGACCGGAACGAAGTCGCAAGAAACCGTGCGACTCGCGCCTGATCGCGCGTTTCTCAGGCATGAACTACCTATCCTGCTTGGCGTTCGCGTTCGCGCTCGCTGCCGTCACCTCGATGTCGATCGGTTGCACCTCTCATGGAAGCGACCAGCAACCCGGCGGCAGCGATGCTCCGACGGGTGGGGTCGATGCCCGGACGCCGCACGGTGACGCGCAGTCCGACGGACCGACCATCTCGTTCGATGCTGCACCCCCCGACGCTCCGCCGCTCCCGGTCACCATGTTCCCGATCAGCGGACCCACGACGTCCTCGCCGGTGATCGCGGGTGTAACCGTGACTTGTCACGCGCAATATTCCCCCAGGGTCGTTCGTGTCTACGTCATCGTGACTGACGCCCAAGGCGCGACGGATCGCGGGACGGGATCCGGGACGCTCGAGCTCCCCGATGGAACGGTGGTCGGGATGACGTTCTCGGAGCCGCCTTCGTCGTCGCAGTATGACTACCGTGCTCGGTTCGGCACCGGCGCCAATCTCTCACTCACCCAGTACGATCAGACGTGCGCGGCGGCGCAGCTTCGTCTGAGCCTGACGATGACCGACAAGACCGGGCACGTGACCGTGGCGCCCTCGCTCGTGCTCGCGCCGACCGTTGGCGGCTCGCTCTGATCGCTACTCCTCGAGGTCCCAGCGGGGATCCTCGGTGTCACAGGCGCCCGACCACTCGTCGCAGCCGCCATCGGCGACATAGACCTGCTCGGTGGAGTCGAAGACGTAGTTGCGATCGATGTTCTCGACGATGTCGGCCTTGGCGTCTGCGGGCAGGATCGAGATGTACGAGCTCGGGATGCCGCCGTTGCCGTTCTCGCCGCCGTAATAGATCGTCTCGAGCACGTCATCGGTGAGGTTGAGGTTCATGCGGACCTTCGAGCCGAGCGTGATGCGGTTCGTGAGGTCCGCGATCGCATGGACGTAGGTCTTGTAGCGAGTCGCCGGCGTGCGGCCCGGGATGAAGAACGGCGTGCCCTGCGCATACGCAGAGGTCACGGCCGAGCTGCGCGGGACCGACGGGATGGTCTGCGCGGCGGTCTTGCAACCCGAGAAGACGATCTTGCCGTCGGGGCTGACGACGCGCTTCAGGCGATCGGTCAGCGCCTCGAGGCCTGTGATATCGACGGGACCGCCGTTTTCGCGCCTCGAGATCTCGCGCGGGCCAAACCAGCTCCAGCCGGCCTGGACGGTCGTGCGGGTGTTCGTGGAGTCATCGAACAGCGGACCGCCGCGGCCCGCGTGCGACACGGTGCCCACGAGGTCGTACGAGAACTGATCGCGTGTATCGAGATCCGCGAGCAACGCGTCGAGGCTACGGACCGGGACGACCTCGACCGAGGCCCAGCCGCGGGACTCGAGGTTTCGGGCGGCGCTGCGCGCCTCGTCGAGGCCGTACTGGCCATCGATCCGCCACTGGTTCGAGTGAGTGTAGAGCGGCGCGTAGAGCAGGCCGCGGCGCGGGCCCGCGTCGTCACACTTGCCGCCCTCGCACGCGGTGTCCTCTTCCATCCCCGGTTCCGAGAGTGCGCAGCCGGCCGAGGCCGTCATGAGCGAGAGGAAGGTCGAGACGGCGAACAACGAGAACGAGCGCGACATGGTGGCTCCGGGGGTGGCGAACAGTGGATGGCGGCGACGCCAATCCCCTCGAGCAGGTATCGATCCACAATCTAAGTTGCTGAATATCCAACAGACAAGTGGTCAGACCAACCGGCCAGACCAATTGCGGGAGCCACCCAGCTGGCTACAGTTGTCTCCGGCTACACGAGCTGCAGAGCAGTCTACGAGGCTGTTGCTGCACGAGTCTCGAACATGACCTCGTGCGCGCTCACGGGATGGTCGCGCCGATTGCGGCCACGAGCGCCGCTGACGCATCGAGGAAAGCGAGCCCGTAACCGATGTCCGTGCGGCGCACGATCCGCGCGGTCGTGCGGTGACTCGACTGCGTGACCGCGCCCGGTGTCGGGATCCGCAGCTCGAGCGCCACGGTGGTACCGACCTCGAGCGCGCGCTTCGTGACCATGAACGCACCTGACGTGCTGACGTCGCGGAGGACCGTCGAGAAGAACGCACCGCCTGGCAGCTCCACCACCACGTCGACCGGCACCACCTTGCGGGTAGCACGCGGAGGGTAGGTTGGCGGGATGGCGCGCTGCGGCGCCGGCGATACCGGACATACCGGCGATACCGGCGGCGGAACCAGGAGCGCCATCCGACCGCTGATCCCGCGCGGCGGTTTGGTCGTGGACGGCGCTGGCTCGGCGCGCTTGACCTGGCCCTCGAGCACCGGGATGCGCGTCGTCGCTGGCTTCGCGGATGGCGTGGTGGGCGTTGCCGGCTGCGGCGCGATCGCCGGCGCGGATTCGGCGACCATCTCGGGAGCGACCTCGGTGACGAACGCGATCGCGAGCGGATGGTCGGGTACGAACTCGAGCAACATCTGGGTATACGGCTTTGCATCGCTCGGATCGGAGCCGTGGCGCCACGAGATCTCGAGCCCGAGCCGCGCGAGGTACACCGCGTCGTCGTCGGGCAACGGTGCGAACAGAGCCTGTTCGACCAGCGGAGCGAGATCGAGCGCGGAGTGCTGGAGCTGGGCATGCGTCCACAACAGCTCCCACGCCGCGATGTGCGATGTGATGTCGGGGAGCAGTGCGCTGTAAGCGTGCTCGAGGCTCATACGAAGCAGCCGGAGCCCGAGGCCGGGCTGGCGATTTCGCGCGATCAGCTCGACGCCCGCCGCGCGCGCACGTTCGGCGTACTGCGCACGCGAGGTCGTGAGCTCGAGTCGAGCGCTGTAGTACGCGAGCAGCTCTTCGGTGCTGTTGGAATCGAACAGCCGCTCCTGGACCAGTGCGGCGATGGTGTCGTCGTCCGGGCACGCGCGCCTGGCCGCAGCGACGAGGCTCTCCATCCGATCTTGAAGATTCGCGGCTCGCGCAACCCTCACCGCATGCACGTAGGCGGCGGCGGCGACCGGTCGCGGAGCGTCGTGTGCGCGAGCGAGGCTGTCGGCGATCTCGCGCTCCGCGTCGAGCTTGCGGCCGCGTGCGATCGCCAGGAGAGCGGGGACGCCGACCGCATCGCCCTGCGTCTTCACGAATCGTTCGATCGGCTCGACGGCAAGGCTCGGGAACCCGGCATCGATGAACGCGGTCGCGGCGGTCAGCAGCTCGCCGCTTGCGGTGGCGATCTCGGCGATCGTCATATGTGCGCCGAGCAGGCGGGCCAGCTGTTTGGCTGGTTCGCCCGCATCGGCGTGCCCGCCGCGCCAGGCATCGAGATAGAGCGCAAGGGCCCGACCGCGATCAGGATCGCAGTACTCGCTCGCCGCTGCGAGCTCGTAGGTTCGCCTGATCGTCGTGGCTGATCGGGGTTCGGCCGCGAGCGACTGGCGGATGTTCGCCAGCTCGGCGCCCCAGCTGTCGGCGCGTCGCAGTCGATCCCGGATCCACGCAGCCAGCGCCATCCGGCCACCATACCTGACAGCGCGGTAGTGCAGCGTGCCTAACCCCAGAGTTCGGCTGTGTTGATCCGGCGTTGGCGTAAGCGTAGGCGTCGGCGTAGGCGGCTCATGCGATCATCTTCGTCAGCATCGAGACGATGCGGACCAGCAACGTGT
>JACCQV010001087.1 GCA_013813945.1 Deltaproteobacteria bacterium
CAGGTAGCGCTCGACCTTGTCGGTGATGATGTAGAGCCCGACGCGATCATTGTTCTTGATCGCCGAGAACGCGACCACCGCAGCGAGCTCGGCCGCGATCTCGCGCTTCGTCGCGCCGGTCGAGCCGAAGAATCCCGATGCGCTCATGTCGATCATCAAGTTGACCGTGCGATCGCGCTCTTCGACGAACTGCTTGACGTGCGGCGCGTTCATCCGCGCCGTGATGTTCCAGTCGATCGCGCGGATGTCGTCGCCGGGGTAGTAGGGCCGAACGTCGCTGAAGATCACGCCGCGGCCCTTGAACACCGAGTGGTACTGACCCGAGAGCACCTCGTCGACGAGACGACGCGACGCGATCTCGATCTTGCGCGCCTTCTTGAACAGCTCGGCCGTGGTCAGGCCCATCGTCAGGGCACCGGCAGGTACTCGAAGATCCTGCGGACCACGTCCTCGGAGCTCACGTCCTCTGCCTCGGCCTCGTAGGTGACCATCACGCGATGCCGCATGACGTCCATCGAGATCGCCTTGATGTCGTCGGGCGTCACGTACGCGCGGTGGCGGAGGAACGCGTGGGCGCGCGCCGCGGTGGCGAGGTTGAGCGTCGCGCGTGGGGACCCTCCGTACTCGATCAGCGGCGCGAGCTCGCCGAGACCGTAGTCCCGGGGGCGGCGGGTGGCCTGCACGATGTGCACGATGTAGTCGCGGACGCGGTCATCGATGTAGATCGAGCCAACCACCCGGCGCGCGGCCCGAACGTGGTCGATCGTCGTGACCTCGGCGGCCGCTGGCACGTCGTTGATGCTCATGCGATCGAGCATCGCGCGCTCGTCGTTCGCGGTCGGATAGCTGACCTTGATCAGCAACATGAACCGATCGAGCTGCGCCTCGGGCAGCGGGAACGTTCCCTCCTGCTCGATCGGGTTCTGGGTCGCGAGCACCAGGAACGGATCGGGCAGCTTGTGGGTCGTGTCGCCGATCGTGACCTGGCGCTCCTGCATCGCCTCGAGCAGCGCCGACTGGACCTTCGCGGGAGCGCGGTTGACCTCGTCGGCCAGCACGAGGTTCGCAAACAGCGGGCCACGCTTCTGCGTGAACTGCCCCGTGTGCATGTTGTAGATGATCGTGCCGGTGATGTCGGCCGGGAGCAGATCCGGCGTGAACTGGATCCGCTGAAACGACGCATTGATCGTCTGCGACAGCGTCTTGACGGTGAGCGTCTTGGCGAGCCCCGGGACGCCTTCGATCAAGCAGTGGCCGCCGGTCAACAGGCCGATCATGATCCGCTCGACCATGTCGCGCTGACCGACCACGACGCGGCCGACCTGCTCGAACACGCCATCGAGGAACGCGCTCGCCTCCTTGACCTCCTGGGTCAGGCGGGCGATGTCGACGTGGGTGCGCGGCGCCGCGGCAATCACCGCCGGCGCGCCATCGATCGGCGGCTCGGTCACCGCTCGGTGCGGCCCCGAGGGTTTGTCCGGAAGGCTTCCCCGGTCTTCGGCGACGGCCCCGGGAGGAATCACCGGTACCGGATCACGCAGAGTGTCCATGGCCAGCCCTGACGATGTCACGAATTCCGGCGCCGCGCCCGTGCCGTTACCCGCGCCCGAAACGTGCTCGTTCCCCACCCAGACCCAACCGATCGCCTGCCGTTCGTATTCCGGTATATCGTCACGGAATGGCGGAGCAATCGGTGGCCCTTGGACCCGTCGACTTCTCGACCCACGTCCTGTCCCTGGCATCGACCGCGTTGATCGCGATCGGCAAGATGCCCGCGCCGGATGGTGAGCCGCACCCGGTCGATCTCGAGACGGGTCGTCACCTGATCGATGTCCTCGGCATGCTCGAGGTCAAGACCAAGGGCAACCTCGACGAGGCGGAGAGCAAGCTGCTCGGGAGCCTGATCTACGATCTGCGGGTCGCCTTCGTCGACGCGCAGAAGACGCACGGAGCTACGTAAGCCGCGTGCGTCGCCGGACGACAGCGATGACAGCGACGACAGCGACGACAGCGATCACAGCCGTGGCCGTGGCGCTCGTCGCGAGTGCGGGGTGCCGCGTGCGCGAAGGCGCGGACCCGCACGCGACGGCCACGGGCACAAGCACGGGCACGGGCACGAGCACGGGAGTCGCGGCTGCCGAGCCGACGCGGATGTATCCCAGCGCGCCGGGATCGTTCGTCGACCTCGTCGCGAGTGCGCGCCGCGGCGTGGTCGGGATCCGTTCCGCCACCCCCATCAAGTCGGGGCCCGCGTCGATGTTCCCCGGCGCACCGGAGTCCACGGCGGACATCGCGCTCGGCACAGGGTTCCTCGTCGAGGCCAAGGGCGTCTACGTCGTCACCACCGACAAGATCGCCGCCGCCGCGACCAACCTCGAGGTCGTGCTCGACGACACCACGGTGGTTCCGGCCAAGGTCGTGGGCCGCGACGTCGACCTCGATCTGGCCCTGCTCTCCATCGAGCGACCGCGCCTGCACGCGCTGCCGATGGGGGACTCCAATGATCTCAAGATCGGCGAGTGGATCGTCGTGCTCGGCAATCCGTTCGGTGAGGAGGTCACCGCGTCCGCGGGCCTCGTATCGTCGACCGGCCGCGAGGCCGCCGGTTCCTTGATGCAGGACCGCGGCATGGGCTTCCGCACGTTCCGCATGTTCCTGCAGACCGATGCGCGCATCCACCGCGGCAACTCCGGCGGCCCCGTGCTCGACACCGCCGGCCAGGTGATCGGCCTCGCCATCGCAACGGGTGATCGGCCGGGTGAGCTTTCGTTCGCGATCCCGATCAACCGCGTCCGCGAGGTGATCGATGCACTGCGCGATCACGGGCAGGTCGCGCGCAGCTGGCTCGGCGTCAAGGTCAAGCCGGTCACGAGCGACCTCGCCCAGTCCCTCGGTCTACCGTCGACGGGCGGCGCCTACGTCACCGAGGCCGTTCCCAACTCGCCCGCGATTCGCTCGGCCCTGCGCGCGGGTGACGTCATCCTCAAGTGGAACGAGCACGCCGTCGATCACCGCTCGTTGCCGTGGATCGTCGCGGCCACGCCTGCTGCGCAGCACAACACCGTCCTGGTGTGGCGCAATCGGGTGGCGATCCCGATCGACGTGCTGACCGAGAAGATGCCGCAGTAACGAGGCGACGTCAGCTGGCTAGTTGCAATGCTGGTCAGTTAAGGTCGTTCGTGCACGTGGACGTGCACGTGTCACGTGCACGTCCACGTCCACGAACAGGCAACCGGGCAGAGGCGCAGCCGATAGGTGCGACATGCTCGACTACGAGAGGCTCGACGTCTATCAGCGCGCGATCGAACACCTGGCG
>JACCQV010001100.1 GCA_013813945.1 Deltaproteobacteria bacterium
GGTTTTCAGCAGCTTCTCGCCGTGGACGGGGAAGAACGTGTAGACGCTGTCGCCGACGACGCGCACGACCTCGCCGTCGCCCCACATTGCGTGGCGCACGATGTCGCCCTTCTCGAGCGGACCGAACACCGGACGCTTGACCCGCTCGATCTTGAGCGCGCGACCGCGGCCGCCACGACCTCGACGCAGCGCTTCCTCGAGCAGCGCGCGGCGCGCATCGGGATCCGCGCCACCGCGCCTAGCGGCGAGCGCCGCCGCGACGGTCACGGCCTCGCGTCCCGCCGTGGTGCTCGCCTTGGCCGAACGCAGGCAGTTGTCACAGCTGCCGCACGGTGCGGCGTCCGTGTACCCGAAGTACGTGACGAGCAAGCGCGTCCGGCACAGGTGCGATTGCGCGTAGCGCAGCATCGAGGCGAGGCGGGCACGATCTTGCGCGCGCTTCTGCTCGTAGCGATTCGCGGCGCGCGCGAGGTTCTCGATGCTCGGCGGTTCGATCGCAAGCGGCGCGAAGCGCGCCCCCGGAGCTTCGGCGGCGAACCCGACCTCCTTGAGGAACGAGAGCACGACCCGTGCTTTCTTGGCCGGCGCATCCGCGCGCTCGGCGATGTCCTTGACGGGCTGGAAGACCTCGTCGTGATCGTCGGTCTCTGCGGTGGCGACCTTGCCGCCGGTCACGCTGACGAGTGCCTCTGCAACGGCGCGGGTCTGCTCCGGCGTCGGGTACCGGCCACCGAGGAAGAAGCTCTGGATCCGCTTGTCCTCGGGCTGATAGAGGAGGATGCAGTCTGCCGGCCGGCCGTCGCGGCCCGCACGTCCAGCTTCCTGGTAGTAGCTCTCGAGCGAGCCGGGGAAGTTGTAGTGGACGACGAACCGGAGGTCCTGTTTGTCGACGCCCAGACCGAACGCATTGGTCGCGACCATCAGGCGCGGATCGCTGTGCTCCATGAACGCCGTCTGCACGCGCTCACGATCCTTGGCGCGCATCCGACCGTGATAGCGGCCGCACTCGACACCTTGTGACCACAAGAAGTCGGCGAGCGCGTCGACCGTCTTCACGGTCGCTGCGTAGATGATGCCGTTGCCTTCCTGCCGCTCGATCAAGCGGAGGAGCAGCGCCTGCTTCTTGCGCTCGCTCGACGCCTTGATCACGTGATAGCGGAGGTTCGGTCGATCGAGCCCGATGTCGATGACCGACGCCTCGTGACCCGGGCGCGCCGAATCCGCCGACCCCGAAAGTCGCAGCTGCGCGAGGATGTCGTCCTTGACCTTCGGCGGTGCGGTCGCCGTCAGCGCGAGGACCGGCGGATGACCCAGCGCGGCGACCGCCTCACCGAGGCCGAGATACGCGGGGCGGAAGTCATGCCCCCATTGCGAGATGCAGTGGGCCTCGTCGACCACGAACAGCGAGACGTTGACGGTCGCGAGGCGCTCGCGAAACTTCGAGTCACCGAGCCGCTCCGGGGTGACGTAGGCGATGCACGGCCGGTTCTCTGACAACCGGGCGAGAGCCGCTTGCTCGTCGCGGGGCGACAGGGTCGAGTCGAGCCGCAGCACCTCCATGTGGAGGTGGTCGAGCTTGTCGGTCTGATCCTTCATCAGCGCGATCAGCGGCGACACGACGAGCGTCACGCCCGGCAGCTCGAGCGCGGGCAGCTGGTAGCACAGTGACTTACCTGCACCCGTCGGCATGATCGCGAGCGTGTCGATCCCGGCGAGCACGTTGCGGATCGCGAGCGCCTGGCCGGGACGGAACTTCGCGATCCCGAACCGGCGCTGCGCGATCTCGAGCATCTTCGCGTCGATCGACGCGGCCGCGAGCGCCTCGTGCGCATCACCGCCATCGGTGACCTCCGAGACGTCAGCGATCTCGGCAGCATCGGTGACGAGCTCGTCGCCGACGTCGTCGAGCTTCATCGGCTTGATCGAGTCGCGCGTGCCGCGAGCGAGCTTGGGCTTCGCCGGAGCTGAAGTGCTCGGCGCCAGCAAGGGCTCGATGGAGGTCCGTCGGGTACGACGCCGCTCAGGTGGTTGGCTCTTGGCCATTACCCGCTACGGTCGCCTGGATCACACGCTCAGGCAAGCGGTAGATTTCGGAGGAGGTCGTGAGAAGCGAGGTGTGCGCGGGCGCTCGGGTGTCGGTTTACTTGGCGACGATGTAACCGTCGCTTTTCAGGAGCTCGGCGGTCAACACAGCGCCACCTGCCGCGCCACGTACGGTGTTGTGCGAGAGCGCGACAAAACGCCACCCGAACATCGCATCCGGACGCAGCCGGCCAATCGAGATCGCCTGACCGTTGCCGGCATCGCGATCAAGCCGGGTCTGCGGCCGTGCGTCGTCGTCCAGGTACTGGAGGAACGGCGTGGGTGCGCTCGGCAGTGCCAGCTGCTGCGGGCGGCCGCGGAACTCCTTCCACGCCGACAGGATCTGTTCCTTCGAGGGCTTCGTCTGGAACTCGACGAACACTGCGGCCATGTGACCATCGGAGACCGGGACGCGCAGGCACTGCGCGGTGATCACGGGCGAGGTCGCCGTGACGATCTTGTCGCCCTCGAGCGTGCCCCAGATCTTGAGCGGCTCGTTCTCGCTCTTCTCTTCCTCGCCCTTGATGAAGGGAATCACGTTGTCGACCATGTCGGGCCAGCTCTCGAACGTCTTGCCCGCGCCGGAGATCGCCTGGTACGTGCACACCGCGATCTTGCTCGGACCGAATGACCACAGCGGGTGAATCGCGGGTACGTAGCTCTGGATCGAGCAGTTCGGCTTGACCGCGACGAAGCCGCGCTTGACGCCCAGCCGCTTGCGCTGCGCTTCGATGACGCCGGTGTGATCCGCGTTGATCTCGGGGATCATCATCGGCACATCCGGAGTCCAGCGGTGCGCGGAGTTGTTGGAGACCACGGGGGTCTCGGCCTTCGCGTAATCGTCCTCGAGCTTCGCCGTCGCGGCCTTGTCCATGTCGACCGCGCAGAACACGAAGTCGCATTGCGACGACACGCGGGCGACGTCGGCCGCATCGACCACGGTCAGCTTCGCCGTCGCGGCAGGAACCGGGCCGGGGAGGGTCCACCGACCAGCAACCGCCGTCTCGTACGCCTTGCCCGCGGAGCTCGGGCTCGCGGCGACCACGGTCACCTCGAACCACGGGTGGTTCTCGAGGAGGGACACGAACCGCTGCCCGACCATGCCGGTCGCGCCGAGGATGCCAACCTTCAGCTTGTTTGCCATGACGGATGCGAATCTAGCAAATGTGGTGATAGATACAGCACCGATGCCGCTGCTCGATGGTCTACGTGTCGTGTTCTCGAAGATCCATGGCTACGGCGTCGTGACGACGCGCCCCTTCATGGCCGGGGACCTCGTGGTCTACGGCGACGGCGTCCTCTACCAGGCCGACGCCGAGTTCGACGACACCTACGCCCTGATCCTCCCCGGCGAGGACTCCGGCAAGGGTGATCCGCTGTTCTGGGACCTCGCGGATCAGACGCGCTGGTTCAACCACTCCTGCGACCCCAACTGCGAGGTTCGCTCGAAGTGGGACCACGAGGCCGACACCATGCGTGCGTGGTGGGTCGCGCTCCGCGATATCCCGATCGGTGAGGAGATCACGTACGACTATGCGTTCACCGCCGAGGTCGCCGAGGCCTGCGCGTGCGGATCGCCGACCTGCCGCGGACTGATCGTCGACGATGATCCGGACAACCTCGCGCAGCTTCCCGATCACCTCCGTCCGCTCCTTCGCATCCCATCGCGCGCGGCGTCCTGAGCCATGAGCACGCGCATCGGGATCCTCACCGGAGGCGGCGACTGCCCCGGCCTCAACGGTGTCATTCGCGCGGTGACTCTCCATGCGCGCCAGACTTATGGCTGGGAGGTCGTCGGCATCCGTAACGGGTTCGAGGGCCTCTACGAGGAGGAGTACGTCGATCTCAACGCCTCGACGGTCCAGCACCTCCTGCCGCGCGGCGGCACGATGCTCGGCTCCTCGAACCGCGCGAACCCGTTCGCGTACCCGGTCAAGCTCCCCGATGGCCGCGTCGAGATTCACGACGTCTCGACCCGCTGCCTGGCAAACCTCGCCAAGCTCGACCTCCATGGCCTGATCGTCGTTGGCGGAGACGGCACGATGTCGTTCTCGCAGAAGTTCATCCAGCGCGGTGCGACGCGAATCGTCGGCGTACCGAAGACGATCGACAACGATCTCGAGGCGACCGACTACACGGTCGGGTTCCAGACGGCCGTCGAGATCGTGGTGCAGGCCATCGAGCGTCTGCACACGACCGCCGAGAGCCACGAGCGCATCATGGTCGTCGAGGTCATGGGCCGCTACGCGGGCTGGATCGCGTTGACCTCCGCGCTCGCGGGTGGCGCGCACGTCTGCCTGATCCCGGAGATCGAGTACGACCCCGATCGCGTGCTCGAGGCCTTCCATCGCCGCCACGGCCGCGGCGTCAGCTACTCGATCGTCGTCGTCGCCGAGGGTGCGAAGCAGAAGGGTGGCGGCCACTCGGTCATCACGGCCGCCGATCCGACCAAGCAAGAGAAGCTCGGCGGAGCCGGCCAGCGCATCGCCGACATGATCTCCGCAAAGACCGAGTACGAGGTCCGCACGACCGTGCTCGGCCACATCCAGCGAGGTGGCTCACCGTGCGCATTCGACCGCGAGCTCGCGACCCGGTTCGGCGTCAAGGCGGTCGAGCTCGTCGCCGAGGGTAAGTTCGGCCACGTCGCCGCGATCGAGCACGGCAAGCTGGTCGCCAAGCCGATCGAGAAGGCCGTCAAGAAGCTCAAGCTGATCGATCCTGCCGGCGAGCTGGTCCGCACGGCCAAGGGCATCGGCATCGAGCTCGGCGGCTGAGCACGATCGAGGCGTGCGAATCGGGCGCCCGAAGACTACGCTCGCGGTATGGCAACCAAGGCACAAGCGTTCCGCACCAAGCAGCAGCGCGCAGCGAACCCACCGAAGGCCAAGCAACCCAAGCGGGCACGTCGTGATCAGCTCGTCGACACGTCGCTTCCGGGTGTGACCGCGACCGATCGCAAGGCGACGCGCCGCTCCAACCGCAACTCCCTCGCAGGCCGCCGCGGCGGCGCGGCTCTCGAGGACCAAGGCACCGGCAGAGCGTCGCGGAAGTCGACGCGCAAGAGCGCGGACCGCACGAAGCGAACCACCAACCAGCAACTGCAGGCCGTTCGCAAGACCCGGTCCCCGCAGGCACGTGCCGTTCGCAATCAGGCGGCGCGCAAGACTGTTCGCGGCAAGAGCCCCACGGCGCGTTCGCGTCGCTGACTTGTCGCGGATGCGCGGCAGTGTGCGAATCTCGCGAGATGTCTGATCTCGTCGAACGGCGCGGCACGAGCCCGATCATCGGAGCCTGGGATCACCCGCTGGTCGATCCCAACCTCGAGGATGCCCAGATCGTCCACTCGCTCGATCGGTTCGCCGGCATGCCGGGCATCGGGCGCGCAGAGAGCGCCTATCGCCAGAAGTTCCGGCTCAAGAGCTGGCAGTACATGACCGCCGTTACCGACGGTTTGTTCATCGCATTCGCAGTCGGCACGGCCGGCTTCGCGAGCAACGGCTTCTTCTACGCCGCCGAGCTGCCGACGGGCGAGGTCCACAAGCGCTTCGCGATCACTCCGTTGATGGTCGGCACCCAGATCTCACCATCGAGTGCGACCGGCGCTCATCGGTTCACCACCCGCGGCCTCGCGATCTCGATCCAGAACCTCGATGGCGGCCGGCGGTTCGCGGTTCACCTC
>JACCQV010001145.1 GCA_013813945.1 Deltaproteobacteria bacterium
GGGCGCCGGTGTGCCCGGGACTGGCGAGGTAGGCCATCTCGCCACCGTGACCGCGCGCGAGCCAGCTCGTGTACAGGTCGTGCCGGCGCGGGGCCTCGATCGGAACGATCGCGGCGCGTGCAAATCCGAGCTCGCGGGCCAGAGCAGCGATCATCACTACGGAAGCGCTTCGGCGCTGCCTTCGCGATCGTCGTCCGCGGGCTCCCCCGCGAACTGGATCGCGTCGTAGACGACGTGGCAATCGCGCTCGCGCGGCTGCGGGTACTCGATCCGGACGCCGCGATAGGTCTTCACGATCACGCGCTGCTCGTCGAGGTGCTCGATGTAGCTCGGTACGATCGGAACCTTGCCGCCACCACCGGGCGCATCGAGCACGAGCATCGGCACGGCCATCCCGTTCATCCAGCCACGTAGCCCGGCGTAGAGCTCCATCGCAGACTCGACCGGTGTGCGCAGGTGATCGGTCCCGATCACGGTGTCGCCCTGGAACAGATAATACGGGCGGACGCGCGAGCGCAGCAGGCCGCGCATCAGCGCGCGCAGGCTCGGTACCGACGAGTTGATCCCGCGCAACAGCACGGTCTGATTCCCGACGGGGATGCCCGCATCGACGAGGCGCTCGCAGCCCGCGCGGGCCTCGGGCGTCAGCTCCTTGATGTGGTTGAAGTGCGTGTTGATGAACAGCGGATGGTGCTTCCTCAGCGCCGCCGTGAGCTCGGCGTCGATCCGCATCGGACACACCACCGGCAGCCGGGTTCCGATCCGGATCGTCTCGACATGGGGAATCGCGCGCAGCCGGCCGAGCAGATAGTCGAGGCGGCGGGTCGACAGCAGCAGCGGATCCCCGCCGGAGAGCAGGACGTCGCGGATCCGCGGTGTTCGCGCGATGTACTCGAGCCCGGCCTCGAGATCCGCGGTGGTCGGGGGCTCGTCGCCTCCGACGAGCCGGCGGCGGTTGCAATGCCGGCAGTAGATGCCGCAGCGATCCACGACGAGGAACAGCACGCGGTCCGGATACTTGTGGACGACCGACGGTGCGGGGTTATGCGTGTCCTCACCGAGCGGATCGCGGAGCTCCTCGGGGCGGATGTCAGCTTCGGCGGGATGCGGAATTGCCTGCATGCGGATCGGACAGCTCGCATGCTCCGGATCCATGAGGCTCGCGTAGTACGGCGTGATGCCGATCCGGAACAGCGTGCTCGAGGCCGCGAGGCCGGCGCGCTCGGCGGGCGACAGCTCCACCGCGCGCGCGAGCTCGTCCGCGGTGGTCAGCATGTGACCGAGCTGCCAGCGCCAGTCGTTCCACTTCGCGTCGGGAACGTCGCCGCGGCGGACGCTTGTGCGCGCGGGCTCGTCCTGGATCAGTGGGAGGTGGACCACGCCGCGTGTGTAGCACGGGCGCGCTCGAGCACGGCGAGGAGCCCGTCGGTGAGCGGTAGTGTGCTCAGCTCGTCGGTGGGCACGAAGCGCGCGGCTCGCGCGTCACTTGCGGCCGCGAGCGTGCCGCCGATCACCCTGGCGAGGTAGTCGAGGATCACGAAGTGATGATCATCGCCCATGCGCTCGACGACGCACGACAGGGCGCCGACCTCGACGAGCAGGCCCGTCTCCTCGCGGACCTCGCGGGCGACGGCCTGCGCGAGCGTCTCGGCGCCTTCGAGCCTGCCGCCCGGGACGCTCCACAGCCCGACGTTCGGTGGATTTCCGCGCTCGATCAGGAGCACGCGGCCTTCGCCATCGAACACGATCGCACCGACGGCAACGACAGGAATCATGCGCGTTTCCTCGTTCGCTCGGGCTTGATTGCCTGCTTCGTGGGAGCGAGCTCCACGAGCGCGGCACTGGGACAACGGGGCGCGAGCAGGCAGTTGTTGCAGTCGGGCTGCTTGGCGTGACAGACGCGGCGGCCGTGCCAGATCAACCGATGCGCGAACGGAGTCCACTGCTCGCGCGGGAGGAGCTTCATCAGATCCTGCTCGATCTTGACCGGATCGGTCTCGGTCGTCAGGCCGAGGCGGTTCGCGCACCGCATGACATGCGTGTCGACCACGATTCCCGCGGGCTTCTGGAACGCACTGCCGAGCACGACGTTCGCGGTCTTGCGCGCGACACCCGGCAGCTCGATCAGCGCCTCCATCGTGTCGGGGATCTGGCCGCCGCGCCGTTCGACGACGGCGCGCGCCATCCCGAGCAGGCTCTTCGCCTTGTTCCGGTAGAAGCCTGACTTGAAGATCAGCGGCTCGATCTCCTCCTGCGTCGCACGCGAGAGGGCGGTCGCATCGGGATACGTCGCGAACAACGCCGGGGTGATCGTGTTGATCATCTTGTCCGTCGACTGGGCCGACAGGATGGTCGCGACCAGGAGCTCGTAGGCATTCGTGTGGTCGAGCTCGACGACAGCGTCGGGCCACTTCTCGGCGAGCAGGGCGGCGATCACGGCGGTCGACTCCGGGGTCGGGGGCGCCGCCCGGCGGGTGCCGTTTCCCGCGCCGCGCGCCGGCTGCGGTGTGCTATTCCGAGGGCGACCTCCCATGCAGCGGCTGAACCGTATCATCTTCTTCGGCGCAGTCGCCCTCTTCGGGATCGCGCTCGGTGCGTGCCGGAACAAGAAGGAGATCCACTCAGCGAAGCACTCGCTCTACGACACCGACTTCGCGGTGGTGTTCAGCACGGCGCTCGAGGTCACGCGCGCGGCGTACTCCAATGTCGACGATTTTCCTGCGACCGGGATGATCAAGACGGCCTGGCATCAGGTCTCGTATGCGAACAACCAGGACGATCTGTCGAACCAGCGCACGGTCGCGCAGTCGCAGGGCATGGGCGCGGGCGCGACCACGGCAGGCCAGGCGTCGGCGGGAATGCCCACGCGGCTTGCGTACAAGCGACAGTTCGTGCGGTTCGACATCAGCGTCGCAGGCGGGCGGCCGTGGCGCGTCAAGGTGGTCGGCCGCGCAGCCGAGTGGGATCCGGGTAATGCGATGCCCACGGAGCTCCGCGGGATGGCGAAGCCCCCGTGGGTCGATGCTCGCACCGAGGCGCTGCAGGTCTCGATCTATCGAAAGATGAAGGCATACGCCGTTCCGATGAAGGAGGAGGTCGAGGACAAGACGGGCCCCGTGATGCCGACGACCGATCCGTCTTCGTTCAAGGGCGTGCCGCCCGATGCAGCGAAGGCACTGGCATCGATCAAGGACGCGCTGGCCCGGCGTGACCACGCTGCGCTTCGCGGCAATCTCGCCGAGGACGTCGTGTGGAGCCTGGGTGGTGCACCCGGTGCCGACACCGCGATGGCGATGTGGCAGGCAGACCCCGAGCCACTCGATGCGATGGCACGGACGATCGCTGGTGGCTGCGGCGCCGCGGAGAAGCGAGTCAGCTGTCCCGCTGGCCCGCCGGTCACCGGAACATGGCAGCTGATCCTCGAGGCTAGGCCGACCGTGTGGAAGGTCTCGTCGTTCATCAAGGCCGAGTGATGCTTTAGATCATGCTTCGCCGCGCTTCGTCCCGATAGCGCTGGCACGCGGCGTGCTGCGTCTTGGCCCATGCTTGCTGGCCGCGTCGTTGCGGGAGATCCGATTGCCGCAGCCTCGTCGGCGGCGCTTCAGTACGTGATGAATGATGACGTCGGGCTCAGCCGAGCGCGCAGCGGTAAGGGTTTCCGCTACACGGACGGCAAGGGTCGAACCGTGCGCGATGCCGCTACACTGTCTCGGATTCGCGCGCTGGCGATTCCGCCAGCCTGGCGCCGGGACGAGACGCGCGTGGGCGTCGCAGCTCGTATATTCATCGTCGAATCCTCGAGGACTTCACTACCGGTAAGCTCGAGCACGAGCTCGCGCGCCAGATCCGGCGACGGATCGGCAAGGACGCAGTGATTGCGGCGGACGCGATCGACGTCGAGGCGTTGCGCGCGATCGAGCCGGTCGTTGCGCGCTACCTCGACAAGGCGCGCAGAAAGCAGCGGGCATGAACGCGGCGGCGATCGTCGGCTACATCGCAGCGGCGCTCAGCGTCACGGCGTTTGCGCCGCAGGCGTGGAAGATCATCAAGACGCGCGACACCAGTGGCCTCGCCACCCCGATGTGGATCCTCGAGGTCTGTGCGTTCGCCACCTGGATCGTGTATGGCGTGCTGCTCGGCGAGTGGCCGATCATCATCCCGAACGTTCTTTGCTTCCTGATCGCCGCCTTCATCCTGATGATGAAGCTGGTGCCGCACCAGACGCGCGAAAAGATCGCGGATGCCGTCGATCCCGCGGCGTAGTCGAGGCAGCTCACGGACAGATGTTGAGGTTGTCGAGCACGACGGGCTTGCCGAAGCCTGCAAACGCGAGCGCATCGATGGAGACGGTAACCGAGGGGTCTACCTGTGCCGTGCGTCCTAGCTCGGTCCAGGTGATTCCATCGGGCGCAACTTCGGCGATGGTCTCGAGCCCGGTCGCACGAAGGCGCCACCAGCGATGCGCGGTCCGATCGTACGACGCGGAGGCCAACTCGTTCGACCCGTCGTGGAAGATGAGCCGACCGTTGGCGCTCTGCATCACCCACTCTGTTCCAGCCATCCGTGACGCGCGGAGTTGCACGAACAGACCGATTGGCGCATCGACCACTTCGAGGACGAGCATGTGTTGCGCGAGATCGAGCAGGGTATCGCCGGAGCAGGACGCGCCCGACGTCATGGTCGCGGCCGCAGGCAGGTCCAGGATCAGCCGTCCACCTGACTCCCGCACTTGCCCGCCGTTGCTCTCGAACATGGTGCCCCACGGCATACATGGCGTCACGCCGTCGGCGAAATCATCAACGACCGGAAGCATGGGAGCGCAGGGCGAGCCAGTGGTCTCGCCAGAGACATCGCCGCCGGGTCCCGGATTGCCATCGATGCCGCCGGCGGAGTCGAAGCCGACCCGACCGCAACCGCACACGAGCAATGCGACCAGCCATCGCATCGATGGACCTAGTCGAACGTCAGCGAGGCGATCGATGCGACGCAGCCGCCGGCTACCGGTGCGCCGCCGGATGTGACTTCCTTGAACGTCACGTTCGCGAGCGAGCCCGCCGGCGGCTGGGTGCTCGTGAGCGTCACCGAGCCCGCATCCGCGAAGTAGAACTTCGTCGGCCCCATCGCTCCGATGTCCGCGATGATGTTGACGCACAGGCCACAGCTATTGAAGTCGAGGTCCGCGCCTGCGAGCGGGTAGGTCCCGTTCGCGAGCCCGCCGGCGAACACGCCGTTGCCGGTGGTGAGCTTGAGAAAGAACGTGTCGCGTGGTGGGCCCGCATCGAGCACGACGGAGAGCGTCGTGGGACCGAGCGTGGGCATCCCCGTCTTGGCGCCGAGCGCGCCGTAGTGACCGGTGATCAGACAGCGTGCGGTGTCGTACGGTGCGTCCGTGGTCGACGCATCGACCAGCTGCTGGTCTGGATCGTCACTGCAGGCGGCGAGCAAGCTGGCGGCGAGGGCGATGCTGCGCATACGCATGATGCTCGCACAGTCCTAGCGCCGCTCGATGACGATCAGACAGTTGGAATCCGGCAGCTCGACCGGGACATCATTCTCGTCGGTCAGCTCGATCTTGCCCGCGAGGTTGTCGCGGTAGCCGGGCTGGAGGTAGCTGCGCAGCGGGTTGTCGACGACGCGGGCGTTGGGGCCGCACCACTCGAGGAGCTTCGCGACGTACTCGTCGTACGGCAGGATCCCGTAGAGCTCGCGGACCTCGTACGGGAAGCTCGCGGGGCCCCACGTGTACGTGTAGAGGAACTCCATCGCGTCGGGCGCCGCCATCTCGACGCGTCCGGGTTCGAGCTCGCGGTAGGTGATCGCGCGGCCGGCGAACTGCGCGCAGTACAGCTCGAGCGTGGGACGAAGATCGGGCGCGAGCATGCGGATCCGCCGGGTGCCGGGCGGCGGCATCACGCCATCGCGAATGATGATGCGACCGCCGGGCCGCAGCACGGTGAACGCGGCGCGCACGACCTTCGCGACCGATTCGAGCTGAAACAGCGGCTCGCTATACGAGTAGACCTCGTGGAGGATCGAGCAGAACACAACGGTGTCAGCGGCCGGCACGAGCGTCGGGAGGTCCTCGGCAGCGCCGAGCTGGACCGTCCAGCGGTTGCTGTTTGCACGTGCGCGCCCCTCGAGGGCGCTGACGACCTCGCGCGAGAGGTCGACGCCGATGACGTGCGAGTCCGGGAACCGCGCCTCGAGCAGGTCGAGCACGATGCCGCCGCCTGGGCCGATCTCCACGATCGTCCCCGGCGTCACGAAGTCGAGCATCCGCTGCTTGTCGGAGCGCGCCGCGTTCATCGTGGCGAGGTAGTTTGCCTCGTTCGCGACGCGATCGAACTCGTCCTTGCGCAGGCCGTAGAGATCGCACAGCGCCTTGAGCATCGTGTGATACGCGATCGTCGAGCGGGTCTCGTAGAGCCCGAGCAGCGTGACCAGCGCGGCACTCTCCTCGGTATCGAGGTAATCGACGATGATCGCGTCAGGGTCGGTCGGGTGTGCGAGGCTCGCCGACAGCGTGCCGAGCGGGCCGAGGCTCGCGCTGCCAGTGAGCAGCGTCCGGATCGGCGTTGCCGCGAGCGCTGCCTCGACGAGCCGCAACCGATAGCGCACCGCAGAGCTGTCGCCGTGGAGCCGGGCGATCAGGGGCCGGAGCTGTGCGTGCCACGGCCGCGAGACGTCGACGCCGATCGTGCGCGCAGAGCCGACGGCCGCGGCGAGCACTCCGAGCTGCGCGGCCGGTGATAGCCCGCTGGTCGCAGCTTCGCAGTACCAGAGCTGACAGGTCGCGAGGGCAGGGGCGAGCGCGGCGAGCTCCGTGTCGCCGAGTGCCGCAACCGCGCTGTCGACAGCGGCGGCGGGCTCCCCGGCGCGCTGGCGCCCGGCGCGAAGTGCCCGCAGCCGACCCGCGAGCCATGTGCGATCGGGTGCGGGTGCGAGCTCGCCTAGCGCTCGTGGCGGATCAGACCACGCCGGCTCGCGGCACACGGCACCGAGCTGCTCGCGCACGCGCGCAAGCTGGTCGAGCAATGCATCATCGAGCAGGCCCTCGCGGACGGATGCGGTGTCACACGCGTCGAGGACATGCAGCGCATCGAGTGCGACCGTGATGGCTTCGGTCGGCGAGACACGCAGCACACGTGCGAGCGCGGGCGCGAGATCGCGCAGCGTGCCGACGAGCGGAGCGAACATCATCAGCGGCCCCTCGCCGCGGATGTGCTGGCCTGCGAGGCCGTGCGCTTCGACCCATGCGATCGCGAGCTGGCCGAGCGCCTCGGCCAGCGGCCAGCCTCGCGCGCGATCGTTCTTGCGCAGGATCGCGGCGGCCGCTTCGTTGTGAACGTCGAGCGGGATCCCTTGCGCGGCCCAGGCGGCGCGATGCGGCGTGCTCGCCGTCTTCGCGATGTCGAGATGCAAGATCGCGACGCGCAGCGGCGGACCGAGACCCGCCGCGAGCACGCGCTCCGTGATCGCCGCGAGTCGGCCGAACGATCCGGGCGACAGGCCGCGATCCTGGAACCGAGCGAGGTCGTGCGTCTCGAGACCTCGCAGCTTCTTGCCGAGCAGGCGGGTCGCGATGTGATCGAGCAGCGGCCGTGTCGTGCCGGCATCGTGCTCGACCTGCGTGGGCATCGGTGCGGCGAGCGCGGTGGTCTCGGGGAAGGCCGCGGCGATCGCAGCGGACGGGCCGCCCTCCGACCGCAGTGACTCGAGCATCGCGTGCGCGAAGCCGGTATCCGCGAGCATCGCGGACATCACCGCAGGCGGCGACAGCCAGCTCGCGACCGTCGCGGGCCCCACCTTGTCGACGAGCCGGCGCCACGCAGCGACGTCTTCTGGCGACGCGAACGCCAGCACCCCCAGGAGCTCGCTCATCGCGAGGAGCGTATCAGAGCGCTACTCGGAGCACGGCTTCGTGCGCGCGGGCAGCTTCTTGCCGGGGTTCATCAGGTTGCTCGGGTCCCACATCAGCTTCCAGCGGCGTTGCCACTCGAGGACCTGCTCGGT
>JACCQV010001174.1 GCA_013813945.1 Deltaproteobacteria bacterium
AGCGCTTGTTGTGGATCCCCGTCATGCCATCCTGGATGGCCATGTTGTGGATCGCCTCGTGGTACGCGCTCTCGATGTTCGAGCCCGACAGGAACTTGTAGATCGCGTCGCCGAACCGGACCTGGTCGGCATCGGTGAGCGACTGCTTCTTGATCCGGGTTTCGTTGACGAAGGTCCCGTTCGTGGAGTTCAGGTCCTCGACGCACCAGGCGCCTTCGGCGTCCATGTACAGCCGCGCGTGCTGGCGAGAGACCGAGCTGCGGCTGACGACGAAGGCCGCCTCGCTGTCGCGACCCACGATGTATTGCGAATTGACCAGCTGCACGCGCTTGCCGATGTCCGGACCGGGCGGGTGCAGGTTGACCAGACACGCGTCTCCGGTCGGCGCCTTCTTGCCGTCGGAAACCCCGAGCGGTCGCGCGAGGATCAGCGTTCCGCCTTCGGCCCCTTCCCGGTAGTCGTCGGTCACGTAACTCGGTTATATCCCGGTGCTGGATGAGGGTTCAAACAATAGACGGGGGGAATCATTGCCCGCTCCCGCGGCGGGCGACCTCGAACGTCCGAGCACCGCCGCGACCGACGATCGGGGCGATGGTGCCGATCAGCGTGTCGCCGAGCAGGTTGCGCGCCGCCTCGCGCTGCTCGACGGGGAGTCGGTCCAGGAGTCGCTCGATCGCGAGCCCCTGCGACGGCGCGACCAGCGTCGTCAGCACCAGGTGACCGCCCGCAACGGCATCGATGACGGCGCTCGCCGCATCGCTGGAATTCACTGTTCCAACCACGATGGCATCCGCACCCTCACGCATCGCGGACGCGACACCCTCGCTGAACGAGTGGACGTGCTCGCCGATGGCGCGCTGGCTGATCGTCGGTCCGGTGTGCACGACCTCCGTGGGATCCTCGAGCATCACCACGGTTTTCCGCCGCTCGGAGAGCGCACGAACCAGCGCTGCGAGCGTTGTCGTCTTGCCGGATCCCGAGTGACCCGCGATGACGATGAGGCCGCGACCGTCGAGCCAGCCGGCGACTTCAGCGAGCCCGATACGGTCGAGCGGAGGCGCCTCCCCATGCAGGAGTCGCAGTGCCGCACCCGGTCCCCGGTGGTCTCGCGTCAGTGTGACCCGCACCCGGCCTGCCCCATCGCCATACGCGAACGTCGCAATCCGATTATCCTGCCATGCGGCCCGCGCCTCGGGTGGCGCAACGATCCCGACCTCCCGCGACAGCTGGTCGCCATCGAGCGCTGGGCCCGACGCTGACAGTTCGCCGCCGGCCCGCACCAGGGGAGGAGTGCCGGCGTGCAGATAGACGTCGCTCGCGCGCGAGCCGCGCGCCGTGGTCGTCAGCTGATCGAGGAACACGCTGCCGCTCGACGTGACGATCGCCGGCGCGGTGCCGCCATCGTACTGGCCACGCTCGATCGCCATGTCGAGGCCCTCGCCGCCACCACCGGCTGCGGCGCGTGGCGGTGCAGGTCGAGCAGCGGCCGCCGGCGGCGGAGGGGCCGCAGCGGGAGCCGGTGCCCCCGCGAGCTCGATCGCGACGGACCATGCGCCGGGTTTCGGGGACACACTGAGCGAGTACCGCTTGCCCTCGGAGTCGACCTCGAACCGAGCGGGACGCTGCTTGTCGATCTGATCGAGCACCGCGGGCGGAGCGACCTCGCGCACGAGGATCACCAGTTGATCGTGCGGGGTCACCTGCGTTGCGTTGCGATCTCCCGTCGGGAAGCGCAGCGTCACCGCCTGCCCGGAGTTCAGGATCGCGCCCGCTGCGCCGAAGCGTTCGATCGAGCGGAGATAGACATCGAGCTTGCTCATGCGGCCGTCGAGCATCGTACTACCCGAACGGTCGGGCGAGCGAGTTCCCGCCGAAGTCCTGGCACCTGCATGCTAGGTTCCACCCATGACGCGTGCCACCAAGCTGCTCGCGGTGACCACGGTGGTCGGCCTCGCCGCATCGACGTGGCTCTACGTCGATAACCGCTCGTTGCGCTCCGAGCTCGCCGAGGCTCCGGCGAAGGTCGTACCCTCGCCTGCCAAGGAGACGGCCGCGCCCGCGACCGGCGATGCGTGGCTCGATGCCACGAAGCCGCAAGCCGCCGCGGTCCCCAAGGCAACCTCGGGGGATCAGCCCGCGCTCCCCGACGAGCCCAAGGAGAGCCGCCTCGATCGCCGCGCCCGCCGGACCGAGGAGTTCGGCGCGATGTTCGGCCGTCACGAGGGCGAGACCGAAGAGGAATACAGAGCGCGGATCGGGCCGATGATCAGCGCCGGCCTCGCCGTGCCGCGCATGCGCGCGATCGAGAACCGCCGGATCGCAGAGGAGAAAGCCGGCGTCACGCCCGAGCAGTCCGCGAAGCTCGACCAGGCGTTCGAGAAGACCTACGCGGACGTCATGGACTACACGAACAAGGCGATCACCGATGGCGTGCTGTCGCCGTACGAGCGCAACGTCTCTGGCTGGCTCGAGTACGCGGGCGGGCTCGGCGGAATGCTGACGGAGACGCAGGGATCGATCGGCAAGATCCTGAGCCCCGACCAGATGAAGAAGATGTCCGCGTCGGGCTTCGAGTGGGGCGAGTACCTCGGGCTGCAGGCGCCGTGGCAGGAGCTCAAGCCGCCGCCACCGCAGAAGCCGAACAACTAGGTCACCGACGACCCGGAGCCGGCGTCTTGTCCTTGCCCTCGTCCGCCTGTCGCGCGTGCTCCAGGAGCAGTGCCGTGACGGACGTGCCGACCTCGTCGCGGCCCCCGACCGCCGCCGGAGAGAACTCGAACTGCCCATCGCGCCAGTCGAGGAGGCGCATCAGCCGTTCCTTGGGAGCGCCGTTCCCCGTGCTCGCTTCGCACTTGAGGATCTTTCCCTCCGCGATGAACACGCGCGCGATCTCGCCAGCGCGCAGCAGCAGCAGGATTCCCGACTTGCGCTCGAACTCGAACAGCGAGAGCAGCGTACTGAGGCCGATGTCGACGAGGTTACCGCGCAGCCCGAAGCTCGAGCCCTGGGTCGGCGGTGCCGCGATGCGATGCACGCGGATCACCAGCTCTTCGTCGAGGAACGGCTTCGGAATGTAATCGCGCACGCCGGCGCGAAACGCCTCGAGCCGACCGAGATCGCCGTCATCGCCGGTGAGGAGCAGCGGCACGTCGGACAACGTCGCGTGCTCGGACATCGCATGAGCGAGATCGACGCCGCTCATGCCTTCCATGTCCGACGCGGCGACGATCGCGTCGGGGCGCCACACCGAGCAGGCCTCGAGCGCCTCGGTCGCGGTCGCGACGGCGCTTACCTTGAACCCGGCGGCCTCGAGGCAGCGCGCCATCCGGGTTCGCAGCGGTGGACTCGGATCGACGACGATCACCTGCGTGGTGGTCGCGAGTCCGGGGCTCGTGATCTCCGTCTTCAGGGATTCGATGTGCGAGCGCAGCTGGATCCGCTCCGGTGTATCGAAGCCGACGAGTTCGAAGCCCATGCCGGGATGACGACCAAGCGCGCGCGCCGCGGACGGAGTGAGCATGTGCGCGACCCGGCCGGCGAGTGTCAGCTTCGTGCCGTCGGGGAGCTCGACCAGAATCTCGGTCTCTTCGCCAACCGGGAGCAACGCCTCGGTGCGGATGAACAGCCCACGCGCGGACAGATCTTCGGTCTCGGCCACGACGCGACCCGATGGCCGGTCGAACTCGACTCGACACCGGCTGACCAGCCGCAGATCGCGGCCTCGGCGCGCATTTGCCACTTCCCGAAATTCTATCGAGGCCGGACGTGGATGTCCCGTTTCCCCCGCGAGAGACGGCCCAGTCGGTCACACCCTGACGTAATCGATTGAGAAAACACTAGATTGCAAAGCCACTTGGCAACGAACCGGATTCGAGGCACAAATCCTTCAAGAATCTTTGAACGAACTTGGAACATCTCAAGGACAGCCCATGAGCCAGCTCGCTGCCTCCCCCGTCGCGGTCCTCGATCGCCTCTCGCATGTCAGCGCGCAGCGCGGTGCGCCTTCGCTTGCCGAGCGGCTCGCCTCGCTCGATCGCTGGGTGCGCTCCGATCTGGTCGAGTTCGAGCGCGAGCTCGACGTGATCCCGCGCGGCGGAAAGATGATCCATCAGGCCGCGCATCACCTGCTCGACCTGCGCGGAAAGCACCTGCGCCCGCTGTGCGTCGCGATGACGAGCCGGTTCGGGGAGGGCTTCACGGAGCGCGCGCGTTCGCTCGCGGTCGCGGTCGAGCTCGTGCACAGCGCGACGCTGCTCCACGATGACGTGGTCGATGTCGCGGAGCGCCGGCGCGGTCAGCCGACTGCGAGCGTCGTCTACGGTAACGCCGCGTCGATCTTCGCGGGAGACTGGCTGCTGATCGCGGCGCTGCGCCGGATTCGCCAGAGCGGCGTCGAAGGCGTGCTCGACCGGATGCTCGGCGTGATCGACGAGATGATCGCCGCGGAGTCCGTGCAGCTGGAGCGACGCGGCAAGATCGCCGGCGCACGCGAGGACTACTTCGCGATCGTCGAAGGCAAGACGGCGGCGCTGTTCCGGTGGGCGATGATCGCCGGCGCGCGCTGCGCCGACTTGCCGGCGTCTTCCGAGGCAGCACTCGAGCGCTACGGCCTTCACCTCGGCGTTGCGTTCCAGGCCGTCGACGACGAGCTCGACTTCCGCGAAGGCACGGGCAAGGACGCGCTCGCCGATCTGCGCGAGGGCAAGATCACCTTCCCTCTCGTCATCGCACTCGAGCGCGAGCCCAGCCTGCGCGGCCGGATGGAAGCGTTGCTCGCCCGCGAGGTGGTCGCGACCGATGAGCTCAGCGCGATCGCGACGGCGGTCCGCAATACGGGCGCGCTCGCGGCGACTCGCACGCTCGCCGAGGAGCACGTCCAGCGCGCGATCGACGTTCTCGACGAGCTTCCCGCCGTGCCCGCGCGTGATGCGCTCGTGACCGTGGCACTGGCGTCCCTCGAGAGGCAGTCATGAACGCCGCGCCCGAGACCCCCGCGACGACCGAGCTGGTGTTGCCGCCGCTCGGCAGCGGACAGATGTTCGATCGAATCGCCCGCCGGTATGACTTCGTCAATCGCGTGCTCTCGCTCGGCATCGACAAGAGCTGGCGCCGCAAGACCGTGCGCGCGCTGCAGCTCGGCGAGCGTCCGCGCGTGCTCGATGTGGCGACCGGCACCGGCGATCTCGCGATCGATATCGCACGGATGACGCCGGGCGCGACCGTCATCGGCCTCGACCCATCGACGGAGATGCTCGCGATCGCGCAGATCAAGCTCGCGAAGCGCGGGCTGACCCACCGGGTGTCGGTCGTCGTCGGTGACGCGCAGGCACTGCCGTATCAGGACTGCGAGATGGACGCGGCGACCATCGCGTTCGGGATCCGGAATGTCCCCGATCGCCTGCAGGGTCTGCGCGAGCTCGCACGCGTCGTCCGCCCCGGTGGACGGATCGCGGTCCTCGAGCTCGGCGAGCCACGCAAGGGCATGCTCGGCCACGCGGCGCGGTTCCACACCCGGCACGTCGTGCCGCGGCTCGGCGCCTTGCTCTCGGGCTCGCGCGAGTACGCATATCTCCAGAAGTCGATCGCGGCGTTTCCACCCGCCGAGGAGTTCGCCGCGTTGATGGAGCGCGCGGGCCTCCACGTGATCGAGGTGACGCCGCTGACCTTCGGCGCCTGCACGCTGTACGTGGCGACACCGAAGGAGGAGTCATGAGTACCGCGACCTCCGCGCGCCCGGCGATGTTCGATGTCACCGATCTCGACGGTGTCGTCGCGCAGCCAATCAAGCCCGCACTCGAGGACACGCTCGATGCAGGCCTCGCGATCGCGGTGACACGCGATGCGCTGACGTTCATCGCCTTGCCGGTGCGAGTCGTCTCGGCACCAGCGATCATCGACGAGTTTCGCGATCAACCGCTCGCGACCTGGACCTCGAGCGAGCTGACGATCGTGGGGATCGGCGTTGCGCGCGAGCTGCGCGGTTCCGGTGCCGCGCGCTGGGCCGAGGTCATCGCCGGTGCCCACGCAATCTCCACGAACACGCCTGATGTCGACGACGAACCACGCGATACCTTGCCGACGCACCTCGCTGGTCAGTCCTCGTCTCCGGTTCCACGCGACCTGCCGTGCGCGGTGATCGACGGCCGGGTCGGTCCGATCGCGGACCTCGGGTTCGCGCGCCCGCGCTTCCTCGGTGGCGCGGCGTTCGCCCCCGGTGCTGCGGATCGCGCGCCGTGGGTCGGCTTCGGCGATGCGTGGTTCGCGCTGCCACGCTGGACCTACGTCCACGACGGCGCACGCGCGTTCCTCGTGCTCGGGGTCGACGCGCGGGATGCGGCGCACGCCGCGCGCTGGCGCGACGAGCTCGCGATCTTTCAAGCTGCCGTGGCGGGCGACTTCCTCAGCCGGCACCAGCCTGCGATGGTCGAGCTCACGCGCGCGGATACCGCCCAGTGGCGTGATCAGGTCACTGACATCACTGACGCGATCGCGAAGGGCACGTGCTCGAAAGTCGTCGCCGCTCGCACTGCGAGCATCGTGCTCGCGGCACCTGTCCGTGCCGCGGAGCTGCTCGCCGCACTCGATGCTCGGCATGCCGACTGCGTCCGCGTCCTGATCAAGCCGCCGGGCGCGGGCGCGCTGATCGCGGCAACACCCGAGCGCCTCGTGCGCCGCGACGGCGACTTCGTCCAGTGTGACGCACTCGCCGGATCGATCGCTCGCACGGGTGACGTCGAGGCCGCGGCTGCCACCTTGCGCGCGAGCGCGAAGGACCGCCGCGAGCACCAGCTCGTCGTCGACGCGATCCGCACCGCGCTCACCGATGCAGGTGCACAGGTCCTCGAGCCGGAACCGGAAGCCGAGCCCGCAGTCCGCGCCCTGCGTCATGTGATTCACCTCCACACGCCGTTCCGCGCTGTTCTGCGCACGCCCCGCCATGTCCTCGAGCTCGCCGCGCGGCTGCACCCGACGCCCGCCGTCGGCGGCACGCCGACCGAGATCGCGAGCGACTGGATCCGCAGTCACGAGCCGGTCGCGCGAGGCTGGTATGCCGCGCCCGTCGGGTGGTTCGATCTCGACGGAAACGGCGAGCTTGCCGTCGCGTTGCGCTCCGGTGTGGTCGCCGGTAATCGCGCGCACCTGTGGGCCGGTGCCGGCATCGTCGCGGGCTCGGACCCGGACCGCGAGCTGGCGGAGACGGAGGTCAAGCTGCGGGCGATGCTCGGTGCTCTCGGGATCAACGAGCTCCCTGCGGAGGCACCCGCGCGATGACTGCGGCGATCCAGACGATCTGGTCCGAGCTGCTCTCGGCCACGCTCGCGGACGCCGGGATCACGACGTGCGTGCTGAGTCCAGGATCGCGCTCGACGCCACTCGTCGCCGCGCTGGCGGGCGAGCCGCGCCTCGAGCTGGTGACCATCATCGACGAACGCGCGGCTGCATTCTTCGCGCTCGGCGTCGCCCGCGCCACGGGCCGGCCCGCCGCACTCGTGTGCACGAGCGGCACCGCGGGCGCACACTACCTGCCGGCGATCATCGAGGCGAGCCTCGCCGGGATTCCGCTCGTGGTGCTCACGGCGGATCGGCCGCCCGAGCTGCAAGCGTGCGGCGCCTCGCAGACGATCGATCAGGTTCATCTGTACGGCGGCTTCGTGCGAGGTGCGTTTGATCTCGGAGCGCCCGTTGGCCAGGTCCCCGCGCTGCGCGGACTCCGCCGCAAGCTGATCCAGGCGATCACTCTCGCGAACGGTCCCCACGCGGGTCCCGTCCACCTCGAGGTACCACTCCGCAAGCCACTCGAGCCCGCAGTCCCGACGACGGATGATGAGCGAGCCTTCGCCCGCGCCGCGCTCGCGCTGCGTGGAGCCGTCGCGATCACGCCTCCACGGCTCGCAGTCGATCCGACCGCCCTCGCCGCCCTCGCCGCTGCGATCGCGGCCGAACCCGATGGGCTGATCGTCGTCGGCGCGATGCCCGCCGCGTTCGCCGCGCATCGCGATGCGATGTTCGCGCTCGCCGCGCGCTCCGGGTATCCCGTGCTCGCGGAGGCAGGAAGTCAGTTGCGGTTCGGCGCGCGCCCCGCCGGGGTGACGTTCGTCGACCACGTCGACCTGATCGCGATCGCGCAGCGCCCCGCGCCACGGTTGATTCTCCAGGTCGGCGCCGAGCCCGTCGCCGCGAGCTGGCCCGCATGGCTCGCGACGATCACACCGCGGCGCTGGGTCCTCGGTGGCGCGACGTGGTCCGATCCGGACTCCGCGGCACACCGGGTGATCCTTGGCGAGGTCGGCGAAGCGATCATCGCCGTGCTCGCGCGGCTCGGCGCCGTCGAGCGCAGCGCAGCACCCGCGACGTTTGGTGATCGCGAGAGCACGGTCCCGGGGATCGGCGCGAGCGGCGTACCTACGCAGATCGCGGATCGCCGCTCCTCCTCGCGCATCCGGACCGGCGCGTGGCTCGATACCTGGCGCACTCTCGAGGCACGCGCGATCGCTGCGCGTGATCGTGCGGTCGAGGCTCACCCGCGCAACGAAGTGGCTGCGGTGCGCGCCGCGATCGAGGCAGTGCCTCCCGGCGGCGTCCTCCAGATCGGCAACAGCCTGCCGATCCGCGTCGTCGATCACCTGCCCGCGGGCGGCTCGCCGCGCACCGTGCTCACCCAGCGCGGCGCCGCAGGCATCGATGGCCTGATTGCCTCCGCGGCCGGCGCGACGCATGGCGGCCAGCCGGTGCTGCTCGTCCTCGGTGACGTCAGCTTCGCGCATGACCTCGGTGGTCTGCTCGCGGCGCGCTGTGCGTCGGCGCCACTCGCGATCGTCGTCGTCGATAATCGCGGCGGTCAGATCTTCGCGGGTCTGCCGGTCGCACGCGCTGGCCTCGGTCACGCGTTCGACAAGCACTTCATCACCGCGCCGGAGCTCGATCCATCCGCGGTCGCGGTTGCGCTTGGCGCCAGCGCGCTGACCGCTGCATCACCGGCTGCGATCGGCACCGCGGTCGCGACTGCACTCGCCACCCCCGGCGTCACCGTGATCCACGCACCGGTCTCTGTCTCGGGCGCACATGACGTGCGTCGCACCGCGATCGAAGCGTTCGCTGCACCCATCGTGCGCGACGCGAGGAGCAACTCATGAGCAAGCGCAGCAAGCACGCCAAGGCGACGCCAACGTCGATCCCGACCTGGACCGGGCACGAGGGGTACGAGGACATTCGCTACGAGACCTCGGCCGAGGGCATCGCGAAGATCACGATCAACCGGCCCGAGGTGCGGAACGCATTTCGCCCGCGCACGGTCGCCGAGATGATCCGCGCGATGGATGCAGCGCGCGACGACGAGAGGGTCGGCGCGGTCATCCTCACCGGAGCCGGCACCGAAGCGTTCTGCTCGGGTGGCGATCAGCGGGTTCGCGGTACCGGTGGCTACGTCGGCACCGACGGCATCCCGCGCCTCAATGTCCTCGACCTGCAGATGCGCATCCGCTACCTGCCGAAGCCCGTGGTCGCGATGGTCGCGGGCTACGCGGTCGGCGGTGGTCACGTGCTGCACCTCGTGTGCGATCTGACGATCGCCGCGGACAACGCGCGGTTCGGCCAGACTGGACCTCGCGTCGGCAGCTTCGATGCCGGCTTCGGTAGCGCGTACCTCGCGCGGATCGTCGGCCAGAAGAAGGCGCGAGAGATCTGGTTCCTGTGCCGCGAGTACGACGCCGCCGAGGCGCTCGAGATGGGCCTCGTCAACACGGTCGTCCCGATCGCGGAGCTCGAAGCGACGACGGTGCAATGGTGCCGCGAGATGCTCCAGCACTCGCCGACCGCCCTGCGCTTCCTCAAGATGGCGATGAATGCCGACTGCGACGGTCAGGCCGGCATGATGGCGTTCGCCGGCTCCGCGACGCTGATGTACTACACGACCGACGAGGGCCGCGAGGGCAAGGAGGCGTACCTCGAGAAGCGGGAACCGGACTTCACGAAGTTCAAGCGGTACCCATGACCCTCGCGACCTGGATCGCCGCAGCCCGGCTCCGCACACTCCCCGCCGCGGTCGTCCCCGTCGCGGTGGGCACTGCGGTGGTCGCGGCGACCGGTCGCGTCGCATGGTGCCCGGCCCTCGCCGCGCTCGCCGGCTCGATCGCGATCCAGATCGGAACGAACTTCGCCAACGATGTGTTCGATGCGGAGAAAGGTGCCGATGGCGCCGACCGGGTCGGGCCGCTGCGCGCCGTCAGTGCGGGCCTGATCTCCGCAGGAGCGATGAAGCGCGCGATGATCATCGCGTTCATCGTCGCCGCGGGGTTCGGCCTCTACCTCGTCAGCGTCGCGGGCTGGCCGATCGTGGCGATCGGACTCGCCTCGATCGTCGCCGGCATCGCGTACACCGGTGGTCCCTGGCCGCTCGGCTACCACGGTCTCGGTGATGTGTTCGTGCTCGCGTTCTTCGGCTTCGTCGCCGTGTGTGGCACCGCGTTCGTCCAGCTCGGCGAGGTGCCGTGCCTCGCGTGGTGGGCCGCGGTTCCGGTCGGAGCACTCGCGACGGCGATCCTCGTCGTCAACAACGTCCGCGATCGCGCCGGTGACGCGCGTGCCGGCAAGCGAACGCTCGCGGTCCGCTTCGGTCGCCGCGCCGCCCTCGCGGAGTACGCCCTGCTGCTCGCGGTGGCCTACGCAATCCCGCTCGGGCTCGCGATGGCAGGGCGGACGTGGGCAGCGCTGCCCCTGATCAC
>JACCQV010001189.1 GCA_013813945.1 Deltaproteobacteria bacterium
GCGCAAGAACGTGCCCAACCCGTTCAAGCCCGGCGAGACCATGAACGTGGCCGCACGTAAGGCGAGCACCAAGATCAAGGTGCGCGCGCTCAAGGCTCTGAAGGACATGATCTGAGTCGACGCAGCCTCTTCGGTGGTTAGACACAAGCCACCAGCGACGGTGTGGATGAAGCGTGCGCCGTTCAAGGATGCGGAGATCGAGATCCGGCAGGTGTTCGACGATGAAGATCCTGTGGCGGCTCAGCCGAGCGCGTGTGCGATCTCGGCGAGCACCTCGTCGACCGCCGACGAGATCCAGCGGTCGAAGGGGCCGATGACGGAGTAGTCTTCGGGCGAATCGTCGACGTACACGTGAACGACCGGTTGCTTGGCGAGATGGAGTCCGATCGCGCACGTCTGATCGCACCGTGCCGCAATCACAGCAGGATAGAGTGGCGCATGGTTCATCTCCCCCGCGCATTAGCGGTCCTGGCCGTCGTCGTCTCCCTCGGAGCTTGCAAGGAGGACGGCAAGACGTCGGCAGGAAAGCCGGTTCCCACCGGGCCGCCGCCGGTGGGTGCGGCCGCAGCCACCGCTGCAGGCCGCGATCCGTGCGCGCTGATCACCGCGGACGAGGTCGGGGCCGCGATCGGTACGCCAGTGATCAAGACGACCCCATACGGCGGGATCGAGTGCCGATGGACCGTGAAGCCGTTGCCGTCCCATCCCAAGGAGATTGATCCGTGGGTCGCCGTCTCGTTTCACAACGACATGGCCATGCGCGAGGTCGAGGCGGCGCCCGGCACCAACGGTGTCGTCCCGATCGCAGGACTCGGCGACCGCGCGTATCGCGGGAACTCCTTTCGCCACCTGTGGGTGAAGCATGGCAGCGACGTGTTCGTCGCAAAGTCCAGGCTGATCGGGTTCACCGAAAAGAGCGAGGCCACGCTGGTGGTCACTGACGATATCGAGGTTCGCCTGGCACGCCTCGTCCTCACGAAGCTGTGAGCGGTTCCGAGCGAGTCCAGGCCTCCCGCCATGAACCCGCACTTCGCAGCGGACCTATCCGGGCAACGCCCGGTAGACGACGAGGTCGCGCTTCTTGCGGTTCAGCGAGCCAGCCAGTTCACGCGATGATCACGCAGTTTCTCCTGCAAGCTCACCGCGGAGTGCGAGAAGCTGTGATCATGACGCGATGTCCAAGGTGGGCCGCGCTCGCGATGCTGGCGAGCCTCGGAAGCGGCTGTTATGTGGGGACCGAGAAGCGCACCGCGAGCAGCGTCCTCTTGGTTGAGCGATCGCCGCTCGTCGTCGGACCGGCCGGGGGCTTAGCACTTCGCGGCGAGGTGATCGGTAATCGCCTCGAGATCTGGGCGACTCGTCATCGTGACTGTCACCATCGGATCGGTCGCGTGATCGAGCAGCGCACGAACCTGGTGTCGAAGGTCAAGACCACGACCGCGGACCTCGGCAACGGCAACCCTGGCGGTGGTGCGGCCGAGGCGGTGTTCATCCTGGCCCTGTTCCCGGTCGTGTTCGCGCTGAGCGGTGCTGTCTCCACGGTGCGGGTCGTCGTGACCGGGACGAAGGTCGAGCGCGTGCCGGAACCCGGCGAGATCGAGCGCTTCGCGTGTCCCGCGCACGCACCGAGAACCCACCTCGAGCTCACGCTGCCGTCGGGCGCGATCGTCGACGGCTCGACCGACGCGCTCGGCCGCTACGCGTTGACGATTCCCGATGACGAGCCGAGGGCGGGATCGATCACCGTGCGCGCGCTCGAGCCGCCGGCGACCAGTCCGCCCGAGAACGAGCGCGCCGACGACCCGCGACTCGAGCCGACCACCGTAGTGTCCTACGCGCGTTGAGTCGCGCGCCGCGAGGTCGGTGGGCGAACGCGTTCGTTCGTGGTGTCGCAGGTCGCCACGTCATGGTCGTGCAACCGCGGTGGGGTACGTTCTACGTTCGATCGGCGGTCAACAGCCCGCTCGGACGTTGTCGACGGCAACTGGGGCTCGTACGATCTGGAGCCCAAGTGGACGACGATCGGCGTCGCGGTCGCCATCTACAACTTCCCCGCCCGGCGGCGATCGTCGTGTCACACTTGGCGGATGCGCTCGATCGCGTGGCTCGCTGTTCTCTGCTGGGTTGCGCCCGTCGTCGCGGCGCCCGCTCCACGTCCCGCCGGCGGTTCAGGCGCGGCGGACTCGCGCGGACTGCGCGTGTCGATCACGGCTGCCGAGACCTACGCGGCGGTGGTGCCGGTGACGGTGCGGATCGTCATCGAGAACACGAGCGACAAGCCGGTCGATGTGTCCCGGCAGATGGACGCTTTCACCGTCGACGTGGCGTGGCCCTCTCCGTCGCGCGAGGGCTGCAAGCACCGTTACACCGGCACGACCTCACGATCGATCTCGCTCGCGCAGACCAATCGCGGTCAGCTAGCGCCCGCGCCGTCGCCGCTGGGGCCCGCCAAGACGTTCGAGCTCGAGGTCGATCTCGCGTCGTGGGCCGCGGTCACCGGAGACAAGCTCGGGGCAGGGGCGTTCAAGGCGGTCGCGCGCCACGGCAAGATGCGTTCGAAGGTGGTGGGCTTCACCGTCGCGGGCTCGCCGCCGGCGCGACGCTGCAAGGCGAATCCTGGCTGGGAGTTCTGGGGCCCGAGGCGCTGAGTCACTCGCGGGTCCATGGAGCGGACGCGAGCTGCTCCGTCGCGAGCTCCACGAACTTCCGGACCGTGGCACGAGCAATCGCGCGAGGTTGCGTAGATCCGGTGCAGGCGTTGGCACAGAGGGAGGCGAAGTCGTCGCGGCTCCTATCCGCGAAGACGAACTGACATCACCCTGCGGGGCCTACCTTGCCGCCGCGACCGCGACCAACGATCGTGAGGCCGCAGCAGCGCGTCGCTCGACGCGAACCTGACAGGACCTCGCGCGAGCCTCCGGACTGCTCGCTTTGTATCGGGCGCGAACCAGACCACGTACGCGGTCGAACCGGCCACGGTGCGCTCGGGTGGAGCGGGGGCTCGACGGTCGCCAAGGCGATTCAATCCGGGTCTGCCGCAGCATGCGCGATGAGTTGCGCAAACTCCTCGAGCGTTGTTTTGAGTACGACGACATTGGTCGCGCCCGAAACGTGATGGATCGGGATCGACAACCGCGCACGAGACCAGAACGGTTTCTCGAGTCCAAGGTCCGTGATCGCGTCCGATCTCACGCGGGCCACGAGGCTCGTCGCCCGCCACGTCGCTGCGTCGAGCTCGACGTCGTCCACCGTGCCGAACACGCGGCCGTTCGCACCAATCACGTTCATTCCGCGCAGTTCGTCATGAAATCGCTTGGTCAAGGGTCCTCCCGACGGCGTTGGCAACATACCATGCGTGCTCAGGGAGAAGGTCTTCATGCCTCGTGACCTCGAGAGGAGTTGGTGCTCGCAGCTGCGTGGCCGGTTTGTCGTCGGCGCACGTGGGCGCGAGATCGGAGTCGTCGATGATATCGAGATCGATCCGGCGAGCTGGGTCGCGACGGCGCTGATCGTGCGTGTCGATGCGTCGGCGGTGTCGGCGCTCGGGCTTGAAGTGCCGTTTTGGTCACGAGCTCGGCTGCGAGTGCCGGTGGACCATGTCGATGAGGTGACCGACATCATCGCGCTTCGCATGAGCGTCGACGAGCTTTCGACGTGGGTCTTCGATACCGAGTAGCGACCCTGGCTAGAGCGACGGCGCGACGTTGTTCGATCGTGTATGGAGGTCGCGCTGCGGAAACGGATCTCGATCGAGCCCGCGTGAACGCCGCGGTCAGGGGCGATCAGGTGGGCGATCACCACCGGGTCGAGATCTCGTGCGAGCGATCACCACCGGCGGTCCACAAGAGGTCGAGGCCATGGACACCGCTCGCGCGACTACGCCCTCGAGCGATCCGGCGGCCGCTGCGGTCGGGGAGATCACGCGCCGAAGCAAGATCCGCCAGGAGCTCCAGAGCCAGCTGGCGAACACCAAGGTTCGCGTCGCCCAGTCCTCGATCGAGCCCGGGCCGAGCGGCGTCGTCGTGCGGGTCGTGATCATCGGCAAGGCGGAGGCGGCGCAGCAACTCGACAAGGAGCTCCGCGACACGCTGGTCCGGTTCGGAGAGGCCGAGCCACGGCTTTCGGTGTGGGCCGTCCCCGACGCGAAGTCGCTCGGCGCCCTCGCGACCCGGCTCGATCAGCTACCGCCGCCGGTCGTCGTCGAGCCCACCCGCGACCTCGCACACCACACACCCACCGAGGTCCTCGAGCTGGTCCAGGCTGCATGGCCCAAGCGCG
>JACCQV010001205.1 GCA_013813945.1 Deltaproteobacteria bacterium
GCCCCAGGTTGTCGAGTTGATGTCGACCGGGTCGAGGCCGTTCTGCTCGTCGATCCAGGTCTGGAGCTCCGCGCCGCGCTCGGGCATCACCTCGGTCCCGAACAGCCAGCCATACTGGGTCCGCCCAGCGCTCGCCATCGCGGGAGCTGCGAGGACGCCGGCCGCGAGGACCCACGACAATGCAGTTCGCACGCGCGCAGTCTACTCGAAGGGCCCGCGGAGCCGGTATCGTCCGACCATGATCGATCACACCGGTTTCGCGGTCACGGATCTCGCGCGCTCCATCGAGTTCTACAACAAGGCTCTCGCCCCGCTCGGGATGGGCCTCATCATGAAGTTCCAGGAGATCGCGGCGGGCTTCGGCGAGAACGGCAAGCCGGAGTTCTGGATCCACGGCGGCCATACCCCGACGGACCAGATCCACATCGCGTTCCGCGCGAAGGGCCGCGCCGAGGTCAAGGCATTCTACGAGGCAGCACTCGCCGCCGGCGGTACGGACAACGGCCCCCCGGGCGAGCGGCCGCAGTACCACGAGAGCTACTACGGCGCGTTCGTCAAAGATCTCGACGGGCACAACATCGAAGCTGTCTGCCACGAGGCGTACCTGGGATAGGCTCGACGCATGAAGCTCCTCGCCGCCGCGTTGCATCGTCGCGCACCGCGCACGATCGACTTCGCCGCCTGACTACCGGATCGTCAGTGCAGCTCGATCCACGTGCCGGCGCAGAGCTCGCCGACCTGCGCGGCGGGCAACCCGAGGTCGCGCAGCTCGGCGATGCAGGCCGCTGCGCGATCCGCAGCGACGCACAGAAGCAGGCCGCCGGAGGTCTGCGCATCGCACGCGAGTGACGCGAGCAGCTCGCGGTCGCTGCCATCGACGGGCTCCGCCGTGAACGGTGTGCCGTCGGCCCACTTCGCGAGCGGCGCGACGTACGCGCGGTTCGTCTTGCTGCCGGCGGGACAGACGCCCGCGGCGATGTGATCCCTGGCGTCGGGCAACAGCGGCAGCTGGTCGAGGAACACGCGCGCACCGAGGCTCGAGCCACGCACGATGTTGCGGAGGTGACCGAGCAGGCCGAAGCCTGTGACGTCGGTCGCGGCCGTCACGCCGTGCGCATGCCCGACGCGCGCCCCGCCCTGGTTGAGCGTGGTCATCGATGCGATTGCAGCGTTCGCCGCCTCGGGGCTCGCGAGGCCCTTCTTGATCGCCTGGCCGATGATGCCGGTGCCGAGCGCCTTGGTGAGGATCAGGGCCTGGCCGTGCTGCGCGGTGCGGTTCGACCACAGAGCACCGGGCGCGACCTCGCCGGTGACGGAGAGGCCGAACTTGAGCTCGGGGTCCCGGACGGAATGACCACCGACGACGGCGACACCAGCGGCCGCGCACGCGCGAGCACCACCGGCGAGGATCGCGTCGAGCACTTCGATCGGGAGCTGGTCATCGGGAAAGAACACGAGGTTGAGCGCGAACCGCGGCTCGCCGCCCATCGCCCAGACATCGGAGAGCGCGTTGGTCGCGGCGATCGCCCCAAAGGCTTCCGGATCATCGACGAGCGGCGTGATCACGTCGGCAGTCAGTACGAGATCGCGGCCCGCGGTGTGATGAACGACCGCAGCGTCGTCGGAGAATTCGTGATCCACCACGATAGCCGGACGCAGCTCTCCCGACACACCCGGCAGGTGACTCAGGACGTGTGCCAGCTCACCGAGCCGGAGCTTGGCGGCTCAACCACCGCCCCGGGCGAACTGGGTCAGACGGATCGCGGCCTTGGCTTCGGGCGTCATCCACGGAAGGTAGCAGGAACGCTCACGGGCAACCGTATTGTCCGAGCATCTGCTCGTAGGTCGATGCGCCCATCTCGCAGCCTGCGATCATCTGCCCCCGCATCGACGCAGGGAAGCCCTGCTTGTATCCGTCGCGCATCTGATCGGCGGCCTCCTTGATCTGCGTGCGCGTCTCGACCGGCATCATGCTGCAGCCCGCGAGCCGCTCGACCATCTTCGCGAACCGCTCGCACTCCGGCGGAATGCCGTAGACCAGCTCCTCGCTGGAGCCCGATGGTGTCGGCGTCCCCACACCGTCGACGTCGGGGCCCTCGCCGTCTTCCATCGTTTCCTGGATCTTCCCCATGTCGATCACCGCGCTGCCGCCCCACTCGTCATTCGAGGTCGCGGTCGACCGGGTCGCAATCACGATTCCGACGCCTCCGCCGGCGATGAGGAGCACGCCAAGCACGATGCACAGCGCCTTGTTGCTGCCGTTGCCCCGCGCGTGATGCGTGGGTACCGAGGACTCGTGCATCGGCGGCAGCGGCACCTGGGGCGGCGGCGCCGTCGGCGCAGCGAACGCGGGTGCCGGCATCTGCGGTCCATGCGTTGCGTACGTCGCCGTCGGATTCGCGCCGGAGGGAGTCATAGCGGAGTACGCCGCAGGAGTCGGAACGACCGGCGCGTAGCCGCTCGACGGAACAGCGCGCTGTGCGGTCGCCTGCATCGTGTCGACCGGCAAGCTCGCGAGGAGCTCCGCCATCTGCTCGCCGAAGGCCTCCATCGTCGCGGGGCGGAGGTTCGGATCCTTCGCCATCGCGGACAGGATGAGCTGATCGATCGCGGGCGGTAGCGCGAGATCGAGTCGGCGTTGCGAAGGAGGAACCGTCACCTCGAGCAGATGCTTCGAGAGCAGCGACATGATCGTCGGCGCCTCGTACGGGAGGCGCGCGGTGATCATCTCGTAGAGCAGGCAGCCGAGCGCGTAGACATCGGTGCGGCCGTCGATCGGCTCGGCGCGGATCTGCTCGGGTGCCATGTACTGAGGCGTGCCCAGCATGTCGCCGGCCTGGGTCATCGCCATCTGCGACTGGCGGTTCTCCTCGCGCAGCTTCGCGATCCCGAAGTCGAGGACGCGAACGATGTCGCGCTCGCGCCCGCGCTGCTGGAGCATCACGTTGTCGGGTTTGAGATCGCGATGGATGATCGAACGCGAGTGCGCATCGGTCAGAGACGAGGCGACCTGAAGTGCGATCGACAGGGCGCGCCGCAGCGGGAACGGAGCCTCGCGGTGAATCACATCTCGGAGCGAGTGCCCCTCGACATATTCCATCGCGATGAACAGCGTGCCGTCGGAGTCCTGACCGAAGTCGTAGATGTTGACCGTGTTCGGATGGGACAGCTTCGCGACGGCCTCCGCCTCGGCGTTGAACCGCCGCAGCAGCAGCTGACTCGATGCCATCTCCGGGCGCAGCAGCTTCACGGCGATCGTGCGCTTGAGCGAGATCTGCTCGGCCTTGAACACCGCGCCCATTCCACCCTCGCCGAGCTTGGCCTGGATCCGGTAGCGCCCCGCGATCTCGCGCCCGATCAGGACAGGCTGCTCGCGGAGCTCGGCGTGCGTCGTCGGCTCCGTCGCGGAGGTTGCCTGCCCGCACGATCCGCAGAACCGCGCATCCTCGGCGTTCGGCGCCTGGCAGTGCGGGCAGTTCACGGGACGGTCTCGGTCAGCGCGAAGATCGCGTACAGGGGCGTTGCCCCACCCCGGAGAACGCGCGCCTCGATCCGGTGGTCGTCATAGAGTGCGATGAGGGCGAGTGCTTCGCCACCGCCATCCGGGATCGCGACGAACGCCAGATAGACGCGCAGCGGCGATCCGGCAAACGTCATGTCCGCGAGGGCATCGGCCTCGGCACCGGGCAGCGACTCGACCAGACCGTCCTCCACCACCCCCTCGATCGAGAGGCGAGCACGTAGCCCGTGCGCATCGATGTCCTCGATGGTGAGCTGCGCGTAGGCGCCATCGCGAACACCGACCTTCACGATCGGGGCGTCGCCAACCCGGGGGCCTCGCCACTCGCCGCGGAACTCGCGCAGATCGCTGCAGCCGGCCGCGACGACCGCAAGAACCGCAACCGTGGTCCAGCGCACGGTTCGAACGTAGCACCGGCCAGGAGCAGTGCGCTACGTTCCAGGTAGATGCGGGTCTTCCTCCTGGTGCTGGCGCTCGTCGCCATCGGTGGCCCTGCGTCCGCCGATCACCCAGCGACGCCGGGGGCGACCGAGCCGACCACCCCCACGGACGAGTTCGGTCCCGTGATCGTGATCGAGGCGATCGAGGTGTTCGGCAACACGATCACGCAGAGCGAGCTGATCAGACGAACCTTGCCACTCGCCCCGGGCGACGTGATCCACGCGAGCGACAAGCGGCTCCGCGATGCCCGGTTCAAGGTCCTCGCACTCGGCTACTTCCGCGACGTCGCGCTCGCGATGCGCAAAGGAACCGCACGGGGCCAGGTCGTGCTCGAGATCCGCGTGATCGAGCGCGGGACCTTCGTCCTCAACCGACTGTGGTTCGGCACGACGAACGTCTCGCCGTACTGGCTCGGTGCGGACGTCGGCCAGCGCAACCTGCTCGGCCTGGGCGTCGCGATCGGTGCGGGCTTCATCTACGCGACGCACGGTGATGTCGAGAACAGCCGGGATCAATGGGCGGGTGAGCTGCGCGCATCGGATCCGTCGCTGCTCGGGACGCGGTGGGGAGCGAACGCCGCGTTCACGCTGGTTCATGGAAGCGAGGCGTACCGGATCACCGGAGATCCGCAGGACGTCGAGGCGCGCGATCTCAAGGCGTTCCCGTACCGTCGGTTCGGCGGGCGCGCAGGACTGACCTACGACGTCACCGCGCTGTCGCGAATCTCGATGGGCGGGCGGGTCGAGCAGATCGTGGCCGATCTCCCGGTCGCACCAACGCGCGAGCTGCTCGACGGCCGCACGATCGCGCTCGATCTGCACCTCGAACCCGGTGCGAGCCGCGTGGTGACGGCCGGCTTCACCTTCGATCGCGACACCCGCCCGGATCCGATCCTGCCGCACCAGGGCGGTCACATCACGGTCAGTGCCGAGCTCGGCTCGTCGCTGATCGGCGGAGATTACGAGTTCGCCACGCTGTTCGGCCGCTGGGAGCACTACTGGCCGTTGCTCGGCGGCAAGCACGCGATCGCCATCAAGGTTGCCGGTGGTGTGGTGATCGGCGACGCGCCGAGGTTCGATCGGATTCACATCGCGGACGTCAACCGCATGCTGACGCCCCGCGCGCTCGGGCTCGTGCTGTCTGCGGCGGCGCCACTCGATATCCTCGGCACGCGCCCGGACAAGCCAACGTACGGCGACCTCGGTGGCAGCGCCAACCTCGAGTACGCGTTCGAGCTGTTCCGCGGCAAGGGCAAGAATCGCGTCTATGGCGGCGATCTGTTCTTCGGCGCCGGGCTGTGGGGCCTCGGCGAGCGGGACGACCTGCGTGCCCGCGATACGAGCCTCGGCAACGCCCTGCCGATCGACGTCTACATGGACGCCGGGGTCCGGATCGACACGGACGTCGGCGTGTTCGAGGTGACGATCGCCAACGCCCTGGGGCGCCTGCGGTGAAGGCCTCGCTCGTCACGACCGCGATCGTTTCGATGCTGTGCGTCCGCACCGCGCTTGCGGAGGAGGAACGACCGGAGGTGGTCAAGATGCGCTTCGTCGAGCGCGGCGATCTGCTGCATGTGACGACGAAGATCGGCAAGCTGTTCGATCGCTCCGCCTACGAGGCCCTCGACAGCGGCTTCACGTCGACGATCGTGATCCGGATGTGGGTCTATCCGCGCGACTCGACGGACCCGGTGGCATTCAACCTGATCAACCGGCAGGTGCTCTACAACCTGTGGGACGAGGTCTACGAGCTGAGGTTCGTCGATCCGACCGGAACGAAGGTCTTCAAGGAGAAGCGCAAGGCGGAGGCGCTGACCCGCTTGGCGAACATCGACGATGTCGCGATCGCTCGCCTCGCGGATCTTCCGTATGGCCAGGTCTTCCTGCTCGCGATGGAGGTCCAGCTCAATCCGGTGTCGAAGGAGACGCTCGCGCAGGTCCGGCGCTGGTTGAGCCAGGGCAACGGCGGGGGGCTCGATCGAGGCGGTGCATTCTTCGGCTCGTTCGTGTCCGTGTTCGTCAACCCGAAGATCCCGGACGCCGACCGCGCGCTGCGGATCCGCTCGCAACCGTTCTTTCGGCCTCGCCCATGATCCAGCGCAGCAAACGCCTCTCGTTGCAGCTCAAGCTCGGCGTCACCCTCGTGTTGCTCGTGACGCTGCCGCTGGCGGTCGCTTACCTCGCGGTCGGTCAGCTCGGGGCGACGGCCGCCAACGTTGCCGCGAGCGACGCATCTGCACGCGTCGTCGCGATGGAGAAGGCGATCCATCGGTATCACGAGCTCGTCAACCTGACGAAGCGGATGCATGGCCTCACCGCCGACCGCCTCGCTCGGCGCCTCGCGCGCAACGCCGAGACGACCACGGCGAATCCCGAGAAGACGCTGCGGGAGATCCTCGACGATCCGAGCCAGGCCGGGCTGCGCGGCCTCGCGATCCTGCGCGCCGACGGCAGCGTGCTCGCCGAGGTCATGAAGCCCTCTTCAGGCGCCGAATGGCGCGACAAGATCGTCGACGAGCCGATGGGAGCCGACGCAACGACACTGCGCTTGACGTTCGAGGTCTCCGCATCGCTGCAACAAGATCTCCAGGAGCTCAAGGAGGCGATCGACGGCACGCGCGTCGTCTCGCAGAT
>JACCQV010001214.1 GCA_013813945.1 Deltaproteobacteria bacterium
ACCGAGCACGGTCCGGTCCACTCGATGTGGGGCCAGCTGCCAGGTGCGAGGGGCGGGCCGGCGATCGGCGGCCCATCCGGTGCGGGCGCCGCGTCCGGCCAGCGCTCCGCCCAGGGATCGGCGACGAGGCTGGCAGGGGACGCGTCAGGGAGGGCGCGTGGTTGCACGACCGCGGGCGGCGGTGGCGGATCAGGTGGTGGATCGGGTGTTCGCGATCCACACGCGACCACACACGCGATCGACACTCTCCACACGAACGAAGCATGCCAGACGCCATGACCCCGTGCGCGCGCCGCTCCGAGAAGCTAGGCTACGCAGCGTTTCCCCTGCCATGCGCACGCCTCTCGCTCTCGTCCTGCTGACCGCGCTCGCGGGCTGCCCCACCAGCACCGGCGGCGAGTGCAACAGCGATCCCGACTGCGGCGGTGGCGATGTCTGCGCACGCGACAAGATGTGCACGTCCGCGAGTAGCGTCCGCGCCGTCACCACGACATGGACCATCAACGGCGCCGAAGCGAACGTCACGAGCTGCGCCAGCAAACCCGATCTGTTCATCACGTTCATCGGCCGCGATGCGTCCGACACCATCGGCTTCACGCCGGTGCCATGCCGGATCGGTCAGTTCCTGGTCGACAAGCTCCCCGACCGGTTTCGCGAGGTCGAGCTCGGTGTCGAGGGCGGGGCATCGTTAATTCGAGCGATCGGTTCCTCGAACACCGTCGCCATCGATCTGCGCTGACCCGCGCCGTAGCGCCGGAGCCTCTGCATAGGTATGGTCCGCGCCGTGGTGACCGCCTCCATGACCACTCCCGATTCGAAACGGGTCGAACATCACGAGCATCAGGAGCTCGTTGACACGACTCCCGAGGAGCTCGCCCCGCTCTACCGCCAGATGCTCGCGATCCGTCGCCTCGAGGAGGCGTCCGCGAAGGCGTACTCGGCCGGAAAGATCGGCGGATTCCTCCACCTGATCATCGGCCAGGAGGCCGTGTGCGTCGGCGCGATCGCCGCACTCGAGAAGAAGGACTACGTCGTCGCGACGTACCGCGAGCATGGTCACGCCTACGCCAAGGGCGTCGCAGCGCGGCCGATCCTCGCCGAGCTGTACGGCAAGAAGACGGGATGCGTGAAGGGCCTCGGCGGCTCGATGCACATCTTCGACAAGGCAACGAACTTCCTCGGCGGCTACGGCATCGTCGGCGGGCACGTCCCGATCGCGGCCGGCGCGGCGTTCGCCTCCAAGTATCGCGGCGACGGTGCAGTCACTCTGTGCTTCTTCGGTGAGGGCGCATCTACGATCGGTGGCTTCACCGAGGGCCTCGCGCTCGCCGCACTGTGGAAGCTGCCGATCGTGCTGATCTGCGAGAACAACCAGTACTCGATGGGCACGCCCGTCTACCGCTCGCTCGCTGTCGAGGACGTCTCGCTGCGTGCGCTCGGCCACGGGATGGCGCGCGACCGCTTCGATGGCGATGACGTCGTCAAGGTGAAGCGCCGGATCGCCGAGGCCGTCGAGCGCGCACGCACCACCGGCGAGCCGACCCTCGTCGAGGTGATCACCTACCGGTTTCGCGGTCACTCGATGAGCGATCCGGGTCTCTACCGCACCAAGGACGAGGTCGAGGAGTGGAAGCGGCGTGATCCGCTGCCCCGCTGCCGACAGCGCCTACTCGACGTCGGGATGCCGGAGGCCGAGATCGCGGCGCTCGAGGACGACGTCAAGACCGAGATCGAGGACGCGGTGAAGTTCGCCGAGGAGTCCCCGGCGGCCGACGAGTACAAGAAGTACGTGGTCAAGGAGTAACCCGTGGCCGTCATCAGCTACCGCGAAGCGCTCAACCAGGCGATGCGCGAAGAGATGGAGCGCGATCCCAACGTCTTCGTCATGGGCGAAGAGGTCGGTCACTACAACGGCGCCTACAAGGTGACGCAGGGCCTGCTCCAGCGGTTCAGCGAGCGGCGCATCGTCGACGCTCCGATCGCGGAGATGGGCTTCGCCGGGATCGGCGTGGGCGCCGCGATGGTCGGCCTGCGCCCGATCATCGAGTTCATGACCTTCAACTTCTCGCTCGTCGCGATCGATCAGATCGTGAACAACGCGGCGAAGATTTATCAAATGAGCGGCGGGCAGTACAACATCCCGATCGTGTTCCGCGGGCCGAGTGGTCCGGCCGTACAGGTCGGCTCGCAGCACAGCCAGGCGCTCGAGAGTTACTACGCGCACGTGCCAGGCCTCAAGGTCGTGATGCCGTCGACCGCGCTCGATGCAAAGGGCCTCCTGAAGAGCGCGATCCGCGACGACAATCCGGTCGTGTTCATGGAGGGTGAGACGCTCTACAACACGACGTGGGAGGTCCCCGAGTCCGCGACCGGCGATGACTTGATCCCGATCGGCGTCGCAGACATCAAGCGCGAGGGCAAGGACATCACGCTGATCGCGTGGTCGAAGATGGTGTGGACCTGCCTCGATGCGGCGAAGCAGCTCGCGGAAGAAGGCATCGAGTGCGAGGTCGTCGATCCGCGCACGCTACGTCCGCTCGATGTCGATACGCTCGCCGCGTCGGTGAACAAGACCGGACGCTGCGTGATCGTCGAGGTCGGCTGGCCGGTTGCCGGTTTCGGGGCCGAGGTCGCGTACCAGATGCAGCGCCACTGCATGGATGCCCTCGATGCGCCGATCGAGCGCGTGACCAGCGATGACGTGCCGATGCCGTACGCGAAGAACCTCGAAGACGAGGTCCAGCCGCAAGTTCACGACGTGGTCGCCGCAGTGAAGCGCGCCCTCTACCTGGAGTAGGTCATGGCCCAGATCCTCGGTTTGCCGAAGCTGTCTCCGACGATGGAGGAAGGCGTCCTCGTTCGCTGGACCAAGAAGGAAGGCGACAAGGTCTCGCCGGGAGATCTGATCGCCGAGGTCGAGACCGACAAGGCGAACATGGACTTCAACGTCGAGGACGAGGGCGTGCTCCTCAAGCTCCTCGTCAAGGAAGGCGACACGGTCAAGCTCGGTGCGCCGGTCGCGATCATCGGCAAGGCCGGCGAAGACGTGACCGCGCTGGTCGAAACGGCCAAGGGCGGTGGCGCACCCGCACCGGCCGCGAAGCCGACATCGGCGAGCGCAGCGGCGCCAGAGGGCATGGGCGCCGAGGACTCGGCGAACGCGCCGGCCGCGCAGAAGAATCCAACGTCGTCGGAGCAGCGCGCCGCGCAGGGCAAGGCCCCTGCCGTCTCGGGCCAGAAAGCCACGCCACCGCGCGCCGCTGCACCGAGCGCAGCGCAGCGTCCAGCCGCCAAGCATCCGACCGCATCCGCGGCTCCCGCAGCCAGCGGCAAGCTCCTCGCCTCCCCGCTCGCGAAGACGCTCGCCATCGAGCTCGGCATCGATCTGCGGACGCTCACGGGCTCCGGCCCGGGCGGCCGGATCGTCGAGCGCGACGTGCGCCAGGTCGCCGAGGGCGGCGGCAACGGTCACGCCAGCGAGCCGTCGAGCGACGGCGAGGGTGAGGGTGAGGGTAAGGGTGAGGGATCGAGCGGTCACGCGGACGCCGAGGGTGAACCGCAGCAGACGCAGGCAATTGCCGTGCGCCACGCGCGGCAGATGGTGCCCGACGGCGAAGGCGACTTCGAGGACGTACCGGCATCGAACATGCGCAAGCGGATCGCCGCGCGCCTGACCGAGGCCAAGCGCGATGTCCCGCACTTCTACTTGATGCGGAAGCTCGACGCGGCCCCGCTGCTCGCGTTCCGCGGCCGGCTCAACGAGCTGCTCGGTGACCGCGGGAAGGTCAGCGTCAACGATCTCATCATCAAGGCCGTCGCCCTCGCGCTCCGCCGTGTGCCCGAGTGCAACGCGAGCTGGGAGAACGATGCGATCCGCCGCTACCGTCGCGTCCATGTCGGCGTCGCCGTCGCGATCGAGGACGGACTCGTCACGCCGGTCGTACGCGATGCCGATCAGAAGGGCATCGGCGCGATCGCCGCGGAGGTCAAGGACCTCGCCGAGCGCGCAAAGAAGCGCGGCCTCAAGGGGCACGAGATCAGCGGCTCCACGTTCACCGTCTCGAACCTCGGGATGATGGGGGTCGAACGGTTCACCGCGATCATCAACCCGCCCGAGAGCGGCATCCTCGCGATCGGCGCCACCGTCGACGAGCCGGTCATCGTCAAGGATCAGATCGTCCCCGGCAAGCGAATGACGGTGACGATGTCGTGCGACCACCGCGTGATCGACGGCGCCCTCGGTGCGCGCTGGCTGCAGGCGTTCGCAGAGCTGTTCGAGAAGCCGGAGTCGCTCGCGCTGTGAGTGACGCGGCGGCCGGATACGACGTGCTCGTGATCGGTTCCGGTCCAGGCGGGTACGTCGCGGCGATCCGCGCCGCGCAGCTCGGTCTCAAGGTCGGGTGCATCGAGCGCGAGAGCCTCGGCGGCATCTGCCTCAACTGGGGCTGCATCCCGACCAAGGCACTGCTGCGCACGGCGGAGGTCCTCGAGACGCTCCATCACGCACAGGAGTTCGGGATCAAGGTCGGATCCGTCGAGGCGGACTTCCCCGCGATCATCGCGCGCAGCCGCGGCATCGCCGACAAGGTCAGCAAGGGCGTCGCGTTCCTGTTCAAGAAGAACAAGATCGACTCGATCGCGGGTGTCGCGAAGCTGCTGCCGCGCGCGGGGGCGTGGAAGCCGCACCAGATCGAGGTATCCACCGACGGTGCCAAGCGGACACTCTCGGCAAAGCACGTGATCATCGCGACCGGCGCGCGCGCGCGCTCGCTCCCCGGCATCGAGATCGATGGCGAGCGGATCATCGAGTACCGCAAGGCGATGACCTTGCCGACGCAACCGAAGTCGATGGTCGTGCTCGGAGCGGGCGCGATCGGGGTCGAGTTCGCGTCGTTCTATCGCGCGCTCGGCACCGAGGTGACGATCGTCGAGTTCCTGCCGCGCCTCGTCCCGAACGAGGATCTCGAGATCAGCAAGGAGCTCGGCCGCGCATTCGCGAAGCGCGGGATCAAGACGCTGCTCGATCACAAGCTGACGTCGGCCAAGCCGTCGAGGGACAAGGTCGTGATGACCGTCGAGGCGAAGGGCGCGCCCGGCGCACCGTCACGCGACGCGGCAGAGGCAGCGATCACGATCGAGGCGGACATCCTGCTGGTCGCAGTGGGCGTTGCCGCGAACACCGAGAACCTCGGTCTCGAGGCGCACGGCATCCAGCTCGATCGCGGCTACATCAAGGTGGACACCGAGAACAAGTGCGGCGACGGCTTGTGGGCGATCGGCGATGTGACCGGCCGCGGCCTCGCGCACGTCGCATCCTCCGAAGGCGTGTTCGTCGCGGAGAAGATCGCCGGCGTCCACGCGGAGCCGGTCCGCTACGACGCGATTCCTGCGTGCACGTACTGCTCTCCGGAGATTGCATCTCTCGGGCTGACCGAGGAGAAGGCGAACGCCCAGAGCATCCCGATCAAGGTCGGCAAGTTCCCGTTCACCGCGCTCGCGAAGGCACGCGCGGCGGGTGATACCACCGGCTTCGTGAAGGTGCTGTGGCATGCCGAGACCGGCGCCCTCGTCGGTGCGCACTTGATCGGGCCCGCCGTCACCGACCTGATCGCGGAGCTCACGCTCGCGAAGACCACCGAGGTCAACGCGGAGAGCCTCGTCTACACGATTCACGCACACCCGACGTTCGCCGAGACGATCAAGGGCGCGACCGAGGCCGCTCTCGGTCACGCGATCGATCTCTAGCGAATGACGCTCGGACGTGGCACAGGATCATGATGCGCCGCACCGCCCTCGCCTTCGTGCTCCTCGCTGCCTGCAGCTCCTCGGAGTCCAGGCAGCCCGCCGCGGGCTCGGGCGGCTCCGCGGGTTCGGGCTCCGCGTACGACGCGCTCGGAAACAAGCCGACCAACGCGCGTCGCCCGACGTCGCCCCCCGGGATCGAAAGCAAGGCGCTCGCGATCGGAGCGAAGGCACCCACGGTCGCCCTCGTCGATGCGAGCGGCGCACCGTGGCAGCTCACGGACGCACTCACGAAGCACGCTCGCGTGATGATCGTGTTCTATCGCGGCGACTGGTGACCCCACTGCCGCAAGCAACTCGGTGAGTTGCAATCAAAGCATGCCGACTTCACTCGGCTCGATCTGGGGCTCGTCGCGATCTCGATCGACGAGGTCGCGGCTGGGCGCGCGATGACCGACAAGCTCGGGCTCGGGTTCCCGATCGTGTCCGATCCGAAGGCCGACGCGATCCGCGCGTTCGGTGTGTTCGACGAGGACACCGAGATCGCCTGGCCGTCGATCTTCATCGTCGGCAAGGACGGCACGATCGTGAAGCGCTGGCTCGCAGATACGTACAGCCAGCGCGTGGCCACCGACGACGTGCTTCGCGATCTCTGATATCGAATCACGATGAACGGCTGGTTCCTCGTCGTCAGCGTGCTCGTTGCCGGGTGCGGCAAGAGCGCGAAGCCGAGCCACGATGCGAACGCCGCTCCTCCCGCCACGGCGATCGCTGCACGCAGCCTCGACGCGAGCGTCGTGATCGATGCGGCCGTAAAGGCAACCACGGATGCCGGCGCCGTCGCCACCAGGTCCAAGGTGCTCGAAGTCGTGGTCTCGGGTCGCGTTGCGTGCGCGCGGCGCGCCGATGGTCGGGTGCGCTGCTGGGGCTCGCCGTGGGACGGCCGTGGGCTTCCCGTCGTGGCGGCGGCGGTCGAGATCTCGGATCTGACAACCGCGGTCGCGATCGATCTCGGATCGGATCAGACGCTCTCCGTGGTGACGGACGGTGGCGGCGTCCGCCGCGGAAAGCTCGACCTCCGCGGCACTACCACGCTTGCCGAGCTCGACGGGATCGAGGACGTCGTCGCGGTCCGGGCGTACGGTGACGTTCCGGTCGTTCTGACCCGCACCGGCAACGTGTTCACTCCGGCGTCGCCGTCCCCGATCCTGACGAATGCGATCGCCCTGCGCCGCTCGGCGAACGGAACGATCACGGGGCTCCACCGCGATGGCCGTGTGAGCTGGTTCGACGGCCGCGTTCGCGAGGTGGCGAAGCTGACCGATGCGACCTCGCTGTTCGGCGATCGCTGCGCCGAACGAAGGACGGGTGCCAAGGTCTGCTGGACCAAGGGACGCCTGACCCCGTGGGTCGGTGCGACCAACATCATCGATCGCGCGCATGGTGCGCAGTTTCATTGCGACCTCACGAGCGCAGGCGTGGCATGCGGCGGTCGGATCCTCGATCTCCCCGCCAGACCCGTCGCGATCGCGGCGGGGTGGCGCTCCGCGTGCGCGGTCCTCGATGATGGCGAGGTTGCGTGCTGGGGTTCCAACGACGGCGGCCAGCTGGGAGACGGCACGCTACTCGATCGCAGCAAGCCGATCCTCGTGCCCGGTTTGACGACTCCATCACCGCCGCCACCCAGCGATGGCCGCGCGCAGGTCCAGCAGGCAACGATCGCCATGGACTGGAGCGGTTTGCCCGCAGCCTGCAAGCGGCCGGGCACGATCGGTGGGCTCACGACCGTCGTTTCGGGCTACGCCTACCCGAGCCGGGCCGGTACCACGGTATGGCTCGCGGACTTCGCGCTCGAACCCGACGGCTACGCCGCATCGCTGTTGCCGGTGCGCGGCACGCAGCGCGCGCTCGAGATCGCGCTCTCCCACGGCAGGCGTCCCATCGATCGCGGCCGCTACGCGGAGCGCGGCCCACGGCGCGCGAAGCTCACCGTCCACGTGGCCGAGACCTCGCCCGAGGTCGCGGATCGGGTGGACCTCGTGGTCGAGCTCGTCGATAAAGACTGGATCTGCGGTCAGCTGCTCGCCGTGGATGGCGCGGCGCAGCGCCAGCCGTTCGCCGCGCGGGTTCACAAGACCACGCGCTGACGCCGGGCTGGTGTTCCGCGCGATCGCGAGGTATCCATCCCAGGATGTCCGAGTCGCGCGTGCACCTGCCGGTCGTGGGCCAGGGCGAGGCTCCCGCCGAGCCACGCCGCCGCCACCCGGAGTGGATCCGGGCCACGCTGCCGACCAAGCCCGCGTTCTTCGAGCTCCGCACGATGGTCCGCGAGCTCGAGCTCAATACCGTCTGCGAGAGCGCGAGCTGCCCCAACATCGGCGAGTGCTGGACGCGCCGTGCGCTGACGATCATGATCCTCGGGGATATCTGCACGCGCTCGTGCCGGTTCTGCGACGTCACGACGGGACGGCCGCTACCCGCCGATCCAGACGAGCCGCGCCGGGTTGCCGAGATGCTCGCGCGCCTGCAGCTCGAGCACACGGTGATCACCTGCGTCGACCGCGACGACCTGGCTGACTTCGGCGCCGCGCACTGGGCCGAGACGATCCGCCGCGTGAAGGCGGCGTGTCCGGCGATGACGCTCGAGATCCTCGCAGGTGACTTCAAGGGCAACACCGACCTCGTCGATATCGTGCTCGACGCCGATCCGGATTGGGACAGTAGCAACTGG
>JACCQV010000019.1 GCA_013813945.1 Deltaproteobacteria bacterium
CCATAGAACCGCGCGAGCGGGGCGACGAGAGGCAGCACGATCACGATCGCGCTGAAGATGTCCATGACCATGCCCACGAACAGCAGCAGCACGTTGAGTGCGAGCAGGAACACCCACTTCGACTCGACGTATTGCTGAGTCCACTCGACCAGCTTCTTCGGCACTTCGGCCGTGACGAGATAGTTCGTGAACGCGGTGGAGACGAGGATGATCACGAAGATCGCCCCGACCATGACCATCGCCTCGCGGCTGATCGTCCACAGCACCTTGGGCTTGAGCATCCGGAGGACGCCGACCTCGAGCACGATCACGTAGACGACGGTCAGCGCCGCGATCTCCGGGAGGGCGAAGCCGAGAGCGAGCCCGAGGATCACACCGAACGGAATGAACAGCTCGGGCAGGGCGACCAGGAGACTGCGGCCGAGCTCCTTGAAATCGAACTTCTGCCGCGGCAGCTTCCACGCGACGACGACGGCGACCATCGAGAGCGACGCCACGAGCAAAATTCCGGGGACGATCCCGGCGAACAGGAAGCGCCGCGTGTCCCAGATCTCCGGGTCGAGGTTGGTCAGACCGTACACGGTGCCGTAGATGAACAGCGGCAGCGCCGGAGGGAACAGCAGGCCGACCGAGCCAGTGCCTGCGAGCATGCCGATCGAGAACCGCTCCGGGTAGCCGCTACGCACGAGGGCAGGCATCAGCACGCCGCCGAGAGCGACGATCGTGACGCCCGAGGCTCCGGTGAACGTGGTGAACAGCGCGCAGGTGAGGATCGTGACGATCGCGAGCCCACCGGGCATCCAGCCCAGTGCCGCATTCGCGAACCGCACGAGTCGATCGGCGGTCTTGGCCTCTGCGAGCAGGTAGCCCGCGTAGATGAACATCGGGATCGTCGAGAGCACCGTTGCCTGATCGCCGGTGCCGACACCGAACATCGACGCGATCATCCCGTCGAATTCGATCGAGAAGCCGCGGGCCGACGTCAGCGCTCCGATCGCCGAAGCACCGAGCATGATGGCGAACAGCTCGGCGCCGCTGATGAACGCGATGACCAGGAGGATGATGAGGAGTGTGGTCATGGCTTGCTCCTCAGTGCGCCGACAGGGCTTTGGCGGGTGGAAGCTTGCCGCGACGCAGGTAGTCGGCGTCGATCAGCACGCGCATCAACGTATGGAACGTGATCAGCGCCGCACCGATCGGGATCAATGCAGCGATCAAGTCTGGCGGAATCGTGTGGCTGCCGCCCTCGCTCGCTACCTGGGTGCGCAGTCTATCGCCGCTCATTCCCAGCATCAACGCCGCGAAGATCGTGAACATGCCGAGGACCACCTGGGCCGCCAGCCGCGTTCGAGGTTTGAGCCAGCGCGACATGATGTCCATCGAGAGGTGGCTCGCGTGGTGACTGGCGAACGCAGCGCCGATCATCGCGATCGCAAACGTGCAACCGCGGACCACATCGAACGACCAGACGAAGCTGGTAGCGAACAACTTCGTGGCGAGTGCCTGGAACGTTCCGACCAGCACGATGACCCCGAGCATCCCGAACAGCAGGACCTGCTCGACGAACCCCAGGCGGTGATCGATCTTACGCAGGCGCGCGGAGAACCGCCCGTCGTCGGGGTAGTTCTGCGGACCCGGCGGCAGCATCGCCGCCGATGGCCGGACCGGAGGCTCGCCGTCGAGTGCCGCCGCCGACGGTCTTTGTGGGACCGCGTCCTGTAGCGGGGTATTCGTGATCCCGCCGCCCCTCGCGTCAACGTCGTCGCCCGATTCGTTGCTCACCCGGGCATCGTAGGGGTGCCTTCAGGTGCGCCGCAACCGAGGGAACCTACTTCTTGTTCTTGGCGCGGAACTCGTCGCGGTACTTCAGCACCATGTCGAGCTCCTTCTGCGAGTAGAGCGTACCGACCAGCTGCTTGTGCACCTCGAGCGCGTTCTTCGTGAACTCGTCGACGAGCGCCGGGGGAGACTGAACGATCGTGACGCCCTTGCGCGTCATCGTCGACTTCGCGTCCTCGTTCGCCTTGCGGATCACCTTGCGCAGCTTCTTCGAGCCGGCCTTGCCGATCGCGGCGACCGTCTTCTGGTCCTCCGCCGAGACCTTCTTGACCGTCTCGAGCGAGATGACCGTGGCTCCGATGCCGTAGCTCATCGGCATCGAGGTCATGAACTTGACCTTCGAGTACCACTGCAGCGCGACCGCAGCGACGGGGGAGCCATAGCACGCGGTGATGCGCCCCGACGTCAGGCTGGAGTCGACCTCCGGCACGCCGAGCGGCACGCCGTTGAGGCCGAGCTTCTTGAACATGGCACCGACAAGGCGGTCATCCCCCCACTGCCAGAGCTTCTGGCCCTTGAGGTCGGAGACCGACTCGACCTTGCTCTTCGACAGGAAGTACGCCCAGCCGACTTCGCCGCGGTCGTTGAGCTTGAACCCCTTCTTCTCGAACTTGTCCTGGAAGTAGGGCCACATCTTGTCCGCGACGTAGTCCACCTCCTCGACGGTGTTGAACATCATCGGCAGCTCGAGGACGCGGATCGACTCGTCGATCATCGACAGGCCGATCGCGGTGACCGCGGCGCCGTCGAGCTGACCGAGCTTGATCTTGCGAATGGCATCGCGCTCGTCGCCCTGCTGGCCACCCTCGAAGTACTTGATCGAGACCCGGCCGGCGGTCTTGTCCTTGATCTCGGCGGCGGACTTGTCGAGCACGATCATCCACGGGCTGCCCGAAGGGGCCAGCGTCGCGATCCGCAGCTCGACGTTCTCCGCGGCCGCCGTGTTGACGCCGAGCAGCGAGAACGACGTCAGCGCGGTAGCAGCTACCAGTCCCAGTACCTTGGTGATCATTGGAAGATGTCCTTTTCTTTCGAGAGATAGCGGCGGGCCTTGCGATGCGCGACTTCGTTGGCGAGACGTTGCTCGGGCCACACCGAAGGTGGGGTCTCGATCACCATCTTGAGCTGGTCGTGAAAGAACTTGCGGTCGTTGGTCTGCAGCCCGATCCGGTACGCCATCAGGGTCCGCGGGAGCAGCATCTTGTTGTCGGTGACCTTGAGCGCCATCTCGAACATCGAGCGCGCCTTGTCCGAGTCACCACCGAGCGACTTGGCACGGGCGCTGTGGAGCATGCCCAGCGCGATGTACGGCATCGCCGCGTGCGCCTTGTTCGCGGGTGGACCGTGCTTGGTATCGATCTCGATCACGCGATTCATCATCGCTTCGACGGTCGAGATGTACGAGATCATCTCGACGCGGCTCAGGTTGTGGTTGATCAGAGACCCGAGGGCGAGGCCGGCGAACAGCAGCGGGAACCGCTTGCCATGGCCGGTCTCCGCGATCAGCTTGTTGACGACGTCGGTCTCCGCGAACAGCTCCTTCTGCCAGCGCGAGCCGAGCGTCCTCAGCGCGAAGTTCAGGCAGCGCGTGAAGATGTGGGTCGAGCGGGTGTTGTGATAGTCGATCGCGTCGAGGTCCTTCGCGAACTTGGCGACCTCCCAGTCATCCTCGACGAAGGCGGTGCCGTACTGGCAGTAGCCCTCGGTCAGGAGTTTGACGAGGCGCTCGTTGTCGGGCGAGACGATCCAGAAGCCCTCGACGGTCTTCAGCGCACCAGGGATCGCCTGTTTCGCCATCTCGTAGTCGGCTTCCTGCTGCATGGACGGCTGTGCGCGCAGCAGCACCTTGGACGTCGTATTGACGGTGAGCTTTCCGATGTCGCAACTGGCAAGCATGGCGAGTGAGGCAACAGCCCCGACGATAGATAGACCTGGGCGCATTGAGCGAGAGTCCCCCTTCAGACGATGACGCCGGTCCCACATTCACCCGGACCGCGCGGTGTTTGGCGAACGCTAAGTCAGCGAAAGGCGAGAGTCAATCGACCCTCGGTGGTATGGTGCCGACCGCATGAGGTGCCTGGTCGGACTCGGCCTGGTGGTCGCGGTCGTCGCCTGCGATGCCGGCCGTGAGGCGAGGCAGCGTCGCCGCGACCCCGGTGCGCTCGTCGTGGCTGAAGCCGCGGACGTCCAGGCGCTCGACCCGATCCGGGTCACCGACAGCGAGTCGATCGAGGTCGGCGGCCTGTTGTTCGAGGGCCTCGTTCGCTGGAAGCCAGGGACGACCGACGTGCTCCCGGGCCTCGCTACCTCGTGGCAGGTCTCTCCGGATGGCAAGCGGTGGACGTTCCACCTGCGGACCAACGTCGTGTTCCACGATGGCACGCCGCTCGACGCGGCCGCGGTCGTGTTCTCGTTCGAGCGTCTCCTCGATCCGAAGCACCCCAACTACCTCTCGGGTCAGGACGCGGTCTACCGGCGAAGCCTGCTCAAGGGCATCACGAAGCTGGTCGCGCTCGATCCGCTCACCGTCGAGATCCACATCTCGCGACCGTACGCGCCGCTCCTCGGCGATCTCGCGATGTATCCGCTCGTCTCGCCCACCGCGGTGACGGCGTGGGGCGACAAGTTCCAGGAACACCCGGTCGGTACCGGGCCGTTCGCGTTCGAGGCCTGGAACAAGGGCGAGCACGTCGTCGTCCGCCGCTTCGATCGGTACTGGGGGGCGAAGCCGGCGATCGATCGGATCGTGTTCCGCGTCATCGGTGATGCGCGGCAGCGGCTCGTCGAGCTCGAGTCGGGCTCGGTGGATCTCGCGACGTCGATCCTCCCGGACGAGCAGCCGTTTGTCGATCTGCATCCGGATCTCGTTCTCTACGCGACGCCGGGCAACGACGTCAGCTACCTCGCGTTCAATACCCAGCAGCCGCCGTTCAATGACGTCCGGGTCCGCCGCGCGGTCAGCCACGCGATTAACAAGGAGCCGATCGTCAAGCTCGCGTACCAGGGCCGCGCGATCGCGGCGGATGGCCCGCTCCCACCGGCGCAGTGGGCGTATCACCGGCCGAAGACCCGCTACCCGTACGATCCCGTGCTCGCCCGCAAGCTGCTCGGCGAGGCGATCGCGGACAAGACGTTCGATCCGGACCGCACCTACAACCTGTACTCGCTGTCGACTCCCCGGCCGTATCTGTCGCAGCCGGAGCGGGTCGCGCGGTTCCTCCAGAGCGCGCTCGCGCAGGTCGGGATCAAGACGAAGCTCGAGCTCTTGCCGTACGCCGAGCACAAGGACGTCGTCGAGTCCGGGCGCCATGACCTCGCCGTGTTCGGCTGGATCGGGGATAGCGGCGATCCCGACAACTTCCTCTACGTCCTGTTTCACTCCGCGAATGCAAAGGCACCTTCAGCGCAGAACATCGCGTTCTATTCCGACCCGGGTGTCGACAGCTTGCTCAACGATGCGCAGGCGGCGAGTGATGAGGCGACCCGCTCGGGCCTCTACGCGGTCGTCCAGGATCGGATCGCCGCCGATGCGCCGTGGGTGCCGCTCGCGCACTCGGAGTTCGTCGTCGCCGCTCGCGCCGAGCTCGATGGCGTCATCCTCTCGCCGCTCGGCCACCCCGTGTACGCGTTGATTCGCCGCGTGGGGGCGAAGTGAGCGAGACCGAGCCCGAGGCTCGCCCGTCCAAGCGATTTCTCCGGATCGCGGTGGCTGCGCCCAAGAACCCGAAGCTCGCGAAGCCGGTGCCACCGCCCAAGCTCCGGCTCAAGCTGCGCAGCAAGCTCGTGGTCGCGATGGTGTTCGCGGCGCTCGTGCCGGTCGTGATCGTCGCGTCCCTCGCGACGGGCGTGATCCTGTCGAGCCTCGAAGGTGGCCTTCGCGACGATGCCGATCGGCAGCTGACCGTCGGCCTCAACCTCGTGTTGCGGTCCGTCGAGCGGCTCAGCGACGAGACCGTCCAGCTCGCCGAGAGCACGGAGCTCATCGCTGCACTCGAGAATCCCGAAGGGGACGTCCAGCTCTCCGCGATCGAGAAGTGGCTCGCGCACGAGGCGGTTCACATTCCGTCCGCGCGGCTCCAGCTGTTCGATGCGAACGGCAAGCGCCTCTTCGATCGGGTGATCGGTGGGGCCGTGCATCGCTTCCGGGATGCCGAGGTGATGCCCGAGGACTCCATCGTCACACTCGGACAGTCGTGGACGCGTACCGTGGCACTCGTCGCGGTCAACGATCGGACGATCGTGCGGGCGGTGTCGCCGATCGTCGACGGAGGGCTCGCGCTCAAGGGTGTGATCGTGCTGTCGACGCCGCTCGACGGCGACTTCGCCGATGGCATCAAGGGTGCGCTGTCGGCGGACGTTCTGATCGGCGGGACGTCGGGCCTGCTCCAGGTGACGTTCCGGTCCCGGCTCGGCCGCCGCTCCGAGCCCGTGACGATCGCGGCCTCCGCGCGCACGCCAGCGCTCGGAGGACAGCGCGTCGTGCGCGATCTGGATATCGAAGAAGAGGGTGGCGTCGTCGGGCAGTACAAGATCGCGGTCACCGCGCTCGAAGACAGCGACAATCGCCCCGTGGGTCTGATCGGCGTCGCGGTCGATCGAGCGCCGCTCGCCGCGACGAAGCGCCTGGCGATCCGATCGCTTGTCCTCGGCGGTTCGATCGCGATCGCGTTCGCGTTGATCCTCGCGCTGATCTGGTCGCGGCGACTCGGCGCGCCGATCGCCCGGCTCCACCGTGGCGCGATCGCAGTGTCGCGCGGTGATCTCGAGCACCGGATCGATATTCCCGGTGGTGACGAGCTCACCGATCTGGCGACCGCGTTCAACCAGATGACGTCGACCCTCAAGGACAACCAGGCGCGCCTTGCCGCACGCATGCGAGAGATCGTCGCGCTCCACGACGCCGGCCGGGCGGTGTCGTCGGTGATCGATCTCGATTCGGTGTCGCGCAAGATCGTCGATGCCGTTGCACGCACGTTCGATATCCAGCTCGCAGCGCTGTGGCTCGTCGAGGGCGGCGATCGGCCCCAGTTGCGTGCGTCCGCCGCGCGCGCGCGCCGGGCCGACGTCTCGAGCGCGCTCGCCACCGACGAGGCCCTGGCCGCCGCCGATGCACTGCGCTCGCTCGCCGAAGAGGTCCAGCGTACGCGTCAGCCGATCCGGCTCGAGCGCGCCGCGGCCGACGCCACGTACAGCGAGTCCGCGAAGCGGGCAGGGGCGCCTGGGCCGCTCGTCGCGCTCCCGCTCGATCGCAAGGCGCGCGTCGTTGGCGTGCTCGCAGTCGGCCGCGCCGAGGACGCGCGCGAGTTCTCCGAGGCGGACTTCAACTTGCTCACCACGTTCGCGGATCAGGCGGGTGCGGCCGTCGAGAACGCGTTGCTCTACCAGGAGGTTCGCGAGGCGAGCGAGGAGCTCGAGAAGAAGGTCCGGCTGCGGACGGCGGAGCTCACCGCGATCAACACCGAGCTCGGCAAGGCGCTCGCGAACCTGCGTGAGACCCAGGCGCAGCTGATCCTGTCGGAGCGAATGGCCGGTCTCGGTCTGCTGGTCGCCGGTGTCGCGCACGAGATCAACTCGCCGACGGCGGCGATCCGCGGCTCGATCGACGGCCTCGGGGCGGCGCTGATGCGCGTCGGGCGTCACGGCGCCGAGCTCGCGACCCGCGCCTCCGTTCCTGCCGCCGGCCAGGCGATCACCGACTTTCTCGAGAAGTTCGCGCCGCAGCTCGCGGAGCGACCGCTCCCGACCGGACTGACCGCGCGCAAGGCGGCGCGCGATCTGGTCACCGCCCTCGAAGCCGGAACCCGCACGGGCGCGCCGCTCGCCGATCCGCACGGGCTCGCCGCCGAGCTCGCCGACCTCGGCGTCACGGTCGCGGAGGTCCATCAGCTGATCGAGGCGCTCGGGCCGGACCGCGCCCAGGCGCGCGCCGTGATCGCGGCCCTGACCGACCACGTCTATCTGCACCGGACGTCGTCGACGATCCGGCACGCGATCGGCCAGATCCAGCGGATCGTCGGCGCGCTCAAGAGCTACTCGCACCTCGATCAGCAGGCGACGCGGGTCGAGGCCGATGTGCACGAAGGGCTCGAGACCACCCTCGCGCTCCTCCACCATGCGCTGCGTGATATCGTCGTCGAGCGGCGGTACGGTAATCTTCCGCGTGTAGCGGTGTACGTCGACGAGCTCAACCAGGTGTGGACGAATCTGATCCAGAACGCGCAGCAGGCCCTCGCGGGCAAGGGCGCGATCGCCATCGAGACGGCGGTCGAGATCCGCGACAACAGCCCGTGGGCGGTCGTCCGCGTGATCGATGATGGCCCGGGCGTGCCGACCGACGCACTGCCCCAGATCTTCGAGCCGTTCTTCACCACCAAGCCGAAGGGCGAGGGCACGGGCCTCGGCCTCGGGATCGCACGTCAGATCGTCGACAAGCACCAGGGCGTGTTGCGCTGCGAGTCCGAGCCCGGCCGCACGGTCTTCGAGGTCTGGTTGCCGATTCTCGCGGCGTCCGAGGTCGCATCGTGAGCCGGCGCGAGGTGATCGTCTGTGTCGATGACGAGGAGGGCGTGCTCCGCGTGCTGCGTGCACAGCTCGGCGCGCGGTTCGGCCACGAGTGTCAGATCGCAACGGCGCGATCGGGTGACGAGGCCGTCGCCCTGTTCGACGAGCTGACGCGTGAGGGCGAGCAGATCGCTCTCGTGATCGCAGATCAGATCATGCCCGGCATGAAGGGCGTCGAGCTGCTCGAGATCGTCGACCGCCGGATGCCCGCGACGACGAAGATCCTGTTGACCGGCCAGGCTGGCCTCGATGCCGTGATCGAGGCGATCAACCGCGCGCACCTCAATCACTACATCGGCAAGCCGTGGGACGAGACCCAGATGCTGCTCGCCGTCGAGAACCTCCTGCGCCAGTACCGCCTCGTCAACGAGAACCAGCACCTGGTCGCATCGCTGTCCGCGAAGAACCAGGCGCTGCTCGAGATGAACCGCGAGCTCGAGGCCAAGATCCACGAGCGCACGCACGAGCTCGCCGAGGCGAACTCGCGGCTCGCGCAGCTCGCGGTGACCGATGGTCTCACCGGGCTCTACAACCACCGGCACTTCCACGAGCGGCTGACGCTCGAAGTCGAGCGCAGCCAGCGCAGCGGCCTGCCGCTCTCGCTGCTGATGCTCGATGTCGACAACTTCAAGCAGTTCAACGACACGTTCGGCCATCCGTCGGGTGACGAGGTGCTGCGTCAGCTCGCGCGGGTGCTCGCCGATACCCGCCGCGCCAACGATGTCGTGGCTCGCTACGGTGGCGAGGAGTTCGCCGTGATCCTCGTCGACACCGCGAAGTTCACCGCCGCCAAGGTCGCAGAGCGCGTCCGCGAGCGCGTGTATGGCAACGACTTTTCCGAGGCCGCACCGCGGGCGGGCAAGCTGAGCGTCTCGATCGGTGTGGCGACGTTTCCCGAGGACGGAGCCGACGCCGAGGCGCTGGTTCGCTCGGCAGATACCGCTCTCTACACGGCGAAGCGTGCGGGCCGAAATCGTGTGGTGCTTGCCACTGAGGCGCTCGCGCACACCCCGAGCTGAGCAACTCTCACTGATAGCCAACGGTGCTGCGGGAGCAGCGTGCCGTAGCCTGGCTGGATGAATAAGCGCGGTCGTCTTGCGGTGGGTCTCGTCGTAGCTTCGCTCGTCGGCTGTGGTGACTCCGACTCGGAGGGGACGATCCGGGTGAGCTATGTGACCGATGCCCTCGGAGAGAGCGCCGAGATCATTCTGACGGTCGAGCGAACCGGCGGCAGCGCTGGCTCGATCTCGGTTCCGTTCGCGACGCGCGATGACAGCGCCCTTGTCGATGCCGACTACACCGCTGCGGTCGGAACGCTCGTGTGGGAAGACGGAGACACCGAGGACAAGATGATCACGGTGTCGATCGTCGACGACGTCATCATCGAGAGCTCCGAGACGCTCGTCGTCGAGCTCGGATCTCCATCGAACGGTGCGAAGCTCGAGACGAGCTCCGTGACGGCGACGATCGTCGACGACGATCGCATGGCCGCGAGCTTCGCCGTGACCTCGGCCAACCGGCTCATGCACTTCGATCGCGGCGAGCCCGGGAGGTTCTCGTTTGCTGTCGACCTCTCCGGTCTCGGAACCGAGAAGATTCTCGGCATCGACATCCGCCCGGCCGACGGCAAGCTCTACGCGATCACCGACGCAGCGAGGCTCTACACGATCGATCCGATGACCGGCGTGGCGACCCTGAAGTCGACGCTCGTCGCCGATGCCGGCGACGCCACGAGCCCGTTCACGGGAATCTCGGGCACCGAGCTGGGCCTCGACTTCAACCCGGTGGTCGACCGGCTGCGGGTCACCAGCAACACGGGGCAGAACCTCCGGATCAACGTCGATAGCGGGGCGGTCACGACCGACACCGCCATCAACGGCCTGGCGACCGGTTACTCGGCTGTTGCGTACAACAACAACGTCGCGCCTGCGTGCCGCACGACGCTGTACGCGATCGACGTGACGACCAACCGCTTTCTCAGCCAGAACCCGCCGAACGATGGAGTGACGAACGGCATCGGAGGCCTCGGCCTCGACGCGACGGCGAGCGGCGGCTTCGATGTCGTGACCGACGCGTTCGGTGTGAGCGCCGGTATCGCGTATCTCACCGTCGACAATGTGATGGGCGCCTACTCGATCGATCTCGCTG
>JACCQV010000022.1 GCA_013813945.1 Deltaproteobacteria bacterium
CCTCTGGCATCGGCCGCGCGCCGCCGCCACGCGGTGGATCGTCCTCGTCGAACAGCGACGGCTCGATCGCCTGCGCCGCCGCGACGGCCTCGTCGATCAGGCGCAGACTCGACGGGCGATAGCCGCCCATCAGCGGCCCGGGCACCTCGGGCTCGCTGCCCGGCGGCTCGGGCGCAGCCGCGACGACCTCCGCTTCGACGGCGTCGATCAGCGCGCCCAGCGGGATCGGCCCCGAGACGACATCCTCGAACGGCGTCGCCGGTTCGAGAGCGACGAGCGGCAGCGGCTTGCCGGGGTCTCGCCGCACCGTCTGGCCGTGATCGAGGTCGAGCAGGAGCTCCTCGAAATACAGTCGCGAGATCGCCTGCAAGCACTCGAGGTCCCCGACGTCGGAGCCGTCGATGACCTCCGTCAGCGTGCGCTTGCCGTCGATCAACCGCAGGATGTTGTTGTTGTCGTCGGGCACGTCCCCGAGGCGCTGCGCGAGCTCGGCGGCATCGACCTCGAAGCGATGGCTGAGCGGCGGCAGCTGCTCGAGCAAGCGCGACCACTCGTCGAGCCGGCGCATGCCTTCCATCAACAGGCCCTGCGAGCTCGTCGTGATCACCTCGCGACGTCGCACCGTGCGGAACACGACCTCGAAGTCACCCTCGCTCCACGTCAGCAGCCGGTACACGGCGTCCTCGGCCTGCAGCGTTCCTGCTTCGGCGTCGATCACCTTGCCATCGCGGAAGTAGATGGCGGCCTGCCGCCCGTGCTCGCCGACGAACTGGATCACGCCCGACTTCCGGCTGATCTCGATCGTCTGGATGACGTCAACGACCGGCATATCGGCGACGCGTCCTGCAAACCGCGTCCGTCCGTCCTTACGCTCCTCGAACCGAAGCCGCTGTCGCTTCTGCAGGAGGATGTTGATCCTCGTGACGATCTCCTTGATGTAGATCGGCTTGGTCAGGTAGTCGTCGACGCCGAGCTCGAGCCCACGGATCTTGTTCTCGATGGCCGCCTCTGCGGTGAGGAAGATGAACGGGATCTCGGCCCAGTCGGTGCTCGCGCGAACTCGTCGACGAAGCTCGAAGCCATCGCCATCAGGAAACGTCGTCTCCGAGATGATCAGGTCGGGCGCGTGGAGGTCGAGCTTGTCGAGCGCGTCCTGCACGGATGCGGCCGGCGTGACGCTGAAGCCGGCCTTGCGCAACGAGACCTCGAGCACTCGCAGACTGCGAGTGTCCCCATCAACCAGGAGCAAGCTTTGCTTCGACACAGGAGCAGCAGGACGTAAGACGGCCGAATCGTATCGAACTAACCAATCGGTCGCCAGAAGCGTACCTTGTCGTCGTGGTCGAGCTTCCGTATGGGCGCATCCCTTATCGGCTCGATCTGACCGGCCGCAACGCCACCATGGTCGCCCCGGCGCCGCTGGGGACGCCGCGGCCCTTGCCCGAGCTGCTCGATACCGCCCTTGGGGCGCCGATCGGACGCCCTGCCCTGTCCCGGATGGTCGCGGCCGGAAGTCGGGTCACGGTGATCGTCAGCGATGCCACGAGGACGGAGCCCCGCTCGGAGCTCCTCGCAGCGGTCCGCCGCCACCTCCCAGAGGTCCGCTGGACGATCGCGATCGCGACCGGGACCCACGGTCCGAGCGCCATCCACGGACTGGGGCTCCCGGATGGCAATGCGACGATCATCAACCACGACGGCCATCGCTCGGCCGACCTCGTCGAGCTTGGCGTGACCCGGCGCGGAACGCCGGTCCGCGTTCATCGCTGCGTCGTCGATGCCGATCTGGTGATCGCAACGGGCTGTATCCGCCCGCACTACTTCGCGGGATTCGGCGCCGGTGCCAAGGCAATCTTTCCGGGGCTCGGTGAGGCTGGCGCGATCCGCGCGAACCATACGCTCAAGACCGAACCTCGCGCCCGAGCGGGAATCGTCGACGGAAATCCGTGCCGCGACGATCTCGAAGAGGCCGTTGGTTTCCTGCCGACTCCGACGTTTCTCATCAACGGCGTCTGCGGACCTGACGGCGACATTCACGCGGCTGTCGCAGGTGATCTCCGCGATGCGTTCCGCGCGGGCGCGGAGCTCGCACGCACCTGGTTCACCGTTCGGTCGCCGCGCGCGCCGATCGTGATCGCGTCCGACGCCCTGCCCGTCACCGCGACCCTGTACCAGGCCGCGAAGATCGCCGCAGCGTGCGCAGACCTCGTCGAGCCTGACGGAACGCTGGTGCTGGCGGCGGAGTGCCCCGAGGGAACTGGGCCGCGGCTGATCGTCAACGAAGCCATCTTCCGGATCGGTGTGTTGCCGCGGCTGGCACCGGGAGTGTCGATCCGGCTCGTCAGCTCGTTGTCCCCGAGCATCGTCGCGTGCACGCTTGTCGACTATGCACCTTCGATCGAGGCCGTCCTTGCCGAGCGAGCGGGCCGGGTCGTGGTGATACCAAGAGCGAGCCAGCTGATTCTTGAGGGATATTCATGACGCGCCTCGTCAAGGCATTGGCGGGTCTCGGGCTGGATCGTTCAATCGCCGAAAAGCTGCGTGATTTCAACGCGCTGTTCTCGAAATGGAACGCGAGCATCAACCTCTCGGCGGCGCGATCACCATCCGATGTGGACGACCACATCCTCGACAGCCTCCACCTGGTTCCGCACCTGACGGAGCTGGGACGGGTGATCGATGTCGGCTCCGGGGGTGGATTCCCGGTCGTCGTCGCGGCGATCTGCTGTCCGGCGATCAACTTCGTGGCGCTGGAGCCGGTGCACAAGAAGCACGCATTCCTCCGGACGGCGGCCCGCGAGCTCGTCCTGGTCAACCTCGAGGCGTTTGCTGCCCGGGTCGACGACCATGACGTTCACGACTACGACGCCGCGACCTCGCGGGCGACGTTCGATCTGCCCGAGTGGTTCGCAACCGGCCTGACGCTTGTCCGTCCAGGCGGGCGTGTGTTCGGGTTCGAAGCGGTGCCGCGTGACGACCTGCCTCCCGGGTTCGAGCGTCACCCGTACGCGCTGGACGACAAGTCACGGGCGATCGTGGTCGTTCGGCGGCCGGCGTGACGCCGAGGCGTTCCACAGCCAACACATGGCGTCCAACAGCCGAGCTACTCCGTGCTGCCATCGGCAAGAAGTTGCGCGACGTCATCGCGGCTGATCTCGACGTGCTGTTCTGCGGGATCAATCCAGGGCTTTACTCGGCCGCCGTGGGGCACCACTTTGCCCGACCCGGCAACCGGTTCTGGCCCACACTTCACGCGGCCGGATTCACCCCACAGTTGTTCACGGGGTTCGAGGATCGCGCGCTGCTCGAACTTGGCTACGGTGTCACCAACATCGTGCCCCGGACGACCGCATCCGCCGCCGAGCTGACCAACGAGGAGCTGGTCGAGGGTGGACGCGCGCTCCGGCGCAAGGTCCTGCGCTACCGGCCTCGCTTCCTTGCGATCGTCGGGTACACGGCCTTTCGGATCGCATTCGACAACCGACGGGCCATCGGCGGCCGCCAAGACGAACCAATCGGATCAACTACGGTCTGGGTCTTGCCGAATCCCAGCGGAATCAATGCGCATCACCAGCCATCAGACCTAGCTAAGCTGTTCCGCGAGCTTCGAGCCGCCATCTAGCGCCAGCTCTGATTCCGGGGCTGGGATGCTGAAAGCGCCAACGCCAGCTCCTCGAGCGCCTCGCGGTTCCGCACCCGAAACTCCCGCTTTATCGCCACCATTCCGCGCCAGATCTTGAAGCTGTTCGCTTTGTAGCTCTGCAGTGGATAACTGTCGAAGTGCTCGACGATGCGCGGAAGCTCATCGTGACGAAGCACGCGAAAATAGGCCGAGGTCTTTGTCGCGCCACGGTTTGCGGTCGGAAAACGCGCTTTGGCGGTATAGATTTTTCCGACACCAAAGAAATCCTGCACTCGTTCGACGATGGGACGGTCTATCGCTGTGAGCCTGAGGGCAAAAATGACCGCGAGTTGCGCACCATTTCGGTTGTAGGTAAAGGAGCCTTCACCATCCACGAGGCCCGTAACCCACCAAGGATCCAAGGGCGCCCCCGAACATGTTTCCATATGAACGTTTTCACATGGAACACTCCCGAGTGCAACTCTAAGTACCCAGAGCGCCTAGGTCGGTGCCGACGAGAACGGTCCCCGACGACCATTGGCGTCGGATCTCGTCGGCGTTGCTCGCTGCAAGTCCCGGCTCGTCCGTGGGCAACGGATTGAGCACTACGGCGTGAAGGGTCAGCCCCTCCTTCTCGACGGCCTCGATGGTCAGCAGTGAATGGTTGATCGTACCGAGCCCGGCGCGGGCCACGACGATTACCGGCAGGCCCACGCGCTTCGCCAGGCCCCCCATATCCACCGTCTCGGTGATAGGAACGCGCCAGCCGCCTGCCCCCTCGACCAGGACAAGGTCGGCCTCGGAGGAGCCCTTCTTGAATACGTCCGCGATCCACTCGAGGTCGATCACCTCGGACTCCGCGGTAGCGGCTACCAGCGGCGCGACCGCCTGGGAGAACCGGTAGACACCGCGATGCGATCCGCGCTGCCAGTTGCCCGCAGCTTGCGCGAGCAGCTCCTGGTCGGAGCCAAACAGCCGGCCATCGACCATCGGGCACCCGGTCTCGATCGGCTTGAACGCGAAGACCTTCTTTCCACGTGAAGTCGCCTGGCGTGCGAACGCGCAGGTCACGAAGGTCTTGCCGACCCCGGTGTCCGTCCCGGTGATGAAGAACCCCTTCAACGCGATCCCTTCGCCATGATCGAGACCATCGTCGCACGCTCCAGAAAAAGGATCTCGTCCGCGCTGATGGATAGTGGCGGCATCCAGACCACGACGTCGCCCAGAGGGCGAAGGATGACGTCGTGAGCCCGGGCTCTCTCACAGACCTCGACGCCAACCGAGCGACCGTCGATCGATTCGAGCTCGATGCCGGCCATCATTCCGCACTGCCGGATCGAACGGACTCCGGGTACCGACGCCAGCCGGCCGAGCGCCGCCGTGAGCTCGGGGATCCGCGACTGCGCATTGGCGAGCGTGGATTCGCGGAGCAGCGCCAGCGACTCCACGCCCACCGCACAGGCGAGCGGGTTCGCCGTGTACGTGTGGCCATGGAAGAAGTGTTTGAGCTCGGAACGCGCACCGAGAAACGCACTGAAGATTTCCTCGGTCGAGAGGGTTGCGGCGAGCGGCAGGTAGCCGCCGGAGATCCCCTTTGCGAGACACAGGAAGTCCGGCGACACAGACTCCTGCTCGCACGCAAACAGGGTCCCGGTGCGGCCGAAGCCGGTCGCGACCTCGTCGGCGATGAGGTGGACGCCGTGGCGGCGGCACAGCTCTGAGGCCCGAGACAAGAAGCCCGTCGGATGGACGAGCATCCCGGCGGCGCCCTGGACCAGAGGTTCCACAACGAACGCAGCGATCTCGTACGCGCGGTTCGTGAGCTCGGCCTCGAGCCGAGACAGAGCCTCCGAACCGTCAGTTCCCGCGGGCGACGGCACCGCGATCGACTGGACCAGCAACGGACCGAACACGCGATGGAACAGCTCGATGCCGCCAACGCCTACCGCGCCGAGCGTATCGCCGTGATACGCGTCGCCGAGTCGGAGGAAGCGCTGCTTCTTCGGCCGACCGCGAAGCTGCCAGTACTGGAAGGACTGCTTGAGCGCGATCTCGACCGCGGTCGAGCCGGAGTCCGAGTAGAACACGCGGGTCAGCCCCGCTGGCACCACGTCGACGAGCGCGGCCGCGAGCCGGATGCCGGGTTCGTGCGAGAGCCCAAGAAAGGTCGAGTGCGCGATGCGCGCGAGCTGATCGCGGAGCGCACGATCGAGTCGCGGCTGCGAGTGACCATGGACGTTGCACCACAGCGAGCTGACGCCATCGAGATAGCGCCGCCCTTCGGTGTCGAACAACCAGCTGCCCTCGCCTCTCTCGATCACGAGAGGCGACCACTCCGCCATCTGGGTGAACGGGTGCCAGGTGACCCGCTGATCGACCGAAGAGAGGGACTCGTCAGACGACATGACGCGGAGCGTTATTCAGTAATACCGCAGCATTATCAATTTGTTGAACGGTGTGCCCTGTGGCGAAGCTGACCCTCAACCGCGCGGTCCCCTCCGGTACGGTGGGTGGACGAATGCCCTGGACGAACACGCGCGCTTCGAGCAGCTGCGCGGTCAGCCGCATGACCTCTCGATCGTCGCCGATGCGGATCGGAGCGATCGCGCTCTCGCGAGCCCCACCTGCCCGCGGCACGAGCTCGCGAAACCGCCGAGCATGGCTCGCCAGCGTTCGACGCCGGTCGAGTCCCTCGCTGCCTCGGACGATCTCGATCGCGGCGAGTGACGACGCCGGCACGCTTGGCGGCAGTGCCGTCGAGAACACGAACGGACGGGCACGATTCCACAGCAGCTCGGCGATCGGTTGCGTCGTCGCGGCGAACGCGCCGAACGAGCCGAGCGCCTTGCCGAAGGTTCCGATCACGACGTCGGGGACTACCGCAGCTTCGGCGCAGAGGCCCCTGCCCTCCGGTCCGATCGCGCCGATCGCGTGCGCTTCGTCGACGACGAGGGCGGCACCGAAGCGGCGGCACAGTGCGGCGATCGCGCCGAGATCGGCGATGTCACCATCCATCGAGAACAGTGACTCGGTCACGACGAGTGCGCGCGGGTGGCCAGGTGCTCGCGCGAGCGCCTGCTCGAGGGCAACCAGGTCGCGGTGGGGCACCACGACGACCTCCGCTTTCGACAGCCGGCAGCCATCGATGATGCTCGCGTGATTGAGCTCGTCGGAGATCACGAGATCGCCCGCGCGCACGAGCGTCGTCATCACTCCGACGTTCGCGGCATAGCCCGTGTTGAACAGCCTGACTCCGCCGCAACGCATCCAGTCCGCCATGGCCTGCTCGAGCACGACATGCCACCGCTGCGTCCCAGCGATGAGGCGGCTCGCCCCTGCCCCGCTTCCCGCCTCGGCGAGGGCGCCATGCGCTGCGCGCGCGAGTCGCGGATCGCCCGCGAGAGAGAGATAGTCATTCGACGACAGGTTCACGACCTCGACGCCATCGAGGATCACCGTGGGTCCCTGCGGCCCGTCGATGATCCGGGGCGTCCGCAACCGGTGTTCTGCCTCGAGCGAGGCGAGCTCCGATCGCACGTCGTCGTCGAGCGTCACGGCGCAGACTATAGGCGATCAATCGCCGCGGATCCCGCGTGTCACTTCCCGATACAGAACCGGGCGAACACCTCGTCGAGAACGCGATCTCCGACCTCGATGCCACGCAGCTGAGCGAGCAGCTGAGCCCCGGACCGCAGCTCGACCGCGATGACCTCGGGCGGCCGCTTCGCAGTCCAGCCGAGCGCCGCTGCCTCGAATGCAGCACCCGCGTCCGCCGCGAGAGCCTGTTGCCGCGCCGTCGTCACGAACGCTTGCTCGCTGCCCTCGCGATCTGCGACCCCCGCCACCGCGAGCACGCGCCGGCGCAGATCTTCGAGGCCGTCTCCGGTCGTCGCGGACGTCACGATGGCGCCGCGGGTCTCACCTCCGAGATCTCCCTTGCTGCGCACGACGATGGCACGATCACCGTAGCGCGAGCCATCATCCCAGGTCGCTGCACCATCGTTGACGATGACGACGACATCCGCCGACGTCACGCGCGCTTCGCCGAGCGCGATGCCCCGCTGCTCGATCGAGTCTGACGTTTCGCGCAGCCCGGCGGTGTCGACCAGCGTGACGGCGACGCCATCCCAGACATCGCGGATCTCGAGCCAGTCCCGCGTGGTTCCCGGCTGCTCGGCTACCAGCGCGCGCTCCGTGCCGACCAGCGCGTTCAGTAGCGACGACTTGCCGACGTTCACCGGCCCGACCAGCGCGACCGTGACTCCCTGAGTGATCGCGCGGCCGTGGCGAAAGCCGTCCGCCAGCCGTGCGCACGCGGCACGTAGCCAGACGATCTCGTCGTGGATCCAGGTCGCCGCCGCGGTCTCGAGGTCGTCGTCGGGAAAGTCGATCGTTCCCTCGAGCTCGGCCAGCACGGCGAGCGAGCGCTGCTCGATCGCTGCGACCTCGGCGCCGAGCGCGCCACCGAGGTTTGCCTGGGCGAGCCGCCATGACCGCTCGCTGCCAGCCGCGATCACCTCGAGCAGCGCCTCGGCACGCAGCAGATCGAGCTTGCCGCTCGCGACCGCGCGTCGGGTGAACTCGCCCGGTTCGGCGACCCGCGCACCGCGGTCGATGACCGACGCGAGCAGCTTCTCGAGGTTGTGGACGCCGCCGTGGCCGTGCAGCTCGGCGACGTCTTCGCCCGTGAAGGACGCCGGCGCGCGCATCGCGAACGCGAGGACCTGATCGATCCGCGTTCCGGACCGATCAGTCACCCAGCCGAGTCGCACGCTGCGATCCAGCTCCGCTTCCGGAAGGCCGAGGGCCTCCGCCGCGATCGAGAGCGCACGCGGTCCGCTGAGTCGGATGATACCGACGCCTGCAGGTCCCGCCGCCGTGGCGATCGCGGCGATCGTATCGCCGCCGCTGTTCACTCCGCCGGAGCTGGGAGGATGCAGATGTGGCGGTCCTCGCCCTCGCCTTCGCTGCGGGTCGTCAGGCCGGCGATCTCGGAGATCGCCATGTGAACGATCCGGCGATCATGCGCCGTCATCGGCTGCAGCTCGACGATCTGCTTGGTCTGCAGGCACTTCTCCGCCATCTTCTGGCCGAGAGCGCGCAGGCGTTCGACCTGCTTGTCGCGGAAGCCACCTGCATCGATGACGAGCGGCTTGGCCCGATCACCGGTGCGGTCGCGGTAGACGACCTTGTTGACGAGATGCTGGAGGGCATCCATCACAACGCCACGGCGGCCGATCACGAGCTCGGTATCCTTGGTCTGGATATCGAGGGTGGTCCGGTCCTTGTCGTCCTTGATGTCGATGTCCGCCGAGATCCCCATTCGCTCGAGGACGCCCAGCAGGAACTCGCTTGCCTTCTCGGCCAGATCTTCACGTTCTGCGGTCGCAGTTTCGGTCACAGCTGCCTCCATACCTATCTCCGGCGCTTCTTGCGCTTGTTGCGCGGCCGCGCCGGGTTCGCTGCTCCGGCCGTTGCGGCGGGAGCTTCCGACTCGTCCTCTGCGTCCGTCTCGACCGACTCGACGTCGATCACGGACTTCTTCGCGGGCGTCGCGGGCGTCGAGGCCTTCACTTGCGCGCCATTCTTGGCGGCACCCTTCTGGCCCGCGGCCTCCTTGGCGTTCGCGGCGTCGACGCTCTCTTTGATCTTGGCGATCATGGCGATGCTCTTCTTGTCGTACTTGTTCATGTAGATCGAGTGCAGCGCGCTCAGCACCGTGTTGGTGAAGATGTAGAGCGTCAGGCCGGCCGGGAAGAAGAACGACATCACGCCGAACATCAGCGGCATGCCGTACTGGATGAACTTCTGCTGGCGAGAATCACCGGTCACCGGCGTCAGCCGCGCCTGGATGAACATCGTCCCGACCAGGATGAACGGCAGGATGTAGAACGGATCCGTCGAGGTCAGGTCGTCGATCCAGCCGGGGATGAACGGCTGCATGTACAGCTCGCCCGCCGACGACAGCATCCGGTACAGCGCGAGCCAGATCGGCATCTGCAGGAAGATCGGCAGACAGCCGGCGATCGGGCTGACCTTGTGCGTCTTGTACAGGGCCATCGACTCGGCCTGCAGGCGCTGGTTGTCGCCCTTGTACTTCGCCTGCAGGATCTTCATCTGCGGCGCGAGCGCGGCCATCGACTTCATCGACCGCATCGACTTCGTCGTCCAGTACAGCGTCGCGGCCTTGACGATGAACGTCAGCAGGATGATCGCGAGGCCCCAGTTGCCGAAGAACGCGTAGAACTTGAGCATCAGCCAGAGCAAGGGCTTGCCGATGAAGGCGAACCAGCCCATGTCGATCGTCTCCTTGAAGCCGGTCGCGAACCCGGCCGCTTCATCCGCCGCCTCGAGCGCGTTGTAGATCTTCGGTCCGAGGTACGCGACGACTTCCTGGGTGAGCGGCGGATCGCCCGCCTTCATCGTCAGCTTCGGGAACAGGATGTCGGTCCGCATCAGGCCCTTGGGCTCAGCGCTGACGAAGAACGTCCGCTTCTCGATCGACTGCATCGCGTTCGGCTTGGGTGCGTACGCTGCGAGCAGGTACGGGTGCTCGAAGCCGGTCCAGGTGATGTTGATCTCCTGACGCGGCGCCTCGACCAGCGAGTCGACCGGTGTGTGCCGGATGTCGTCCCCGGAGTGGCCGACGAGCGACGACGACTGCCACGACCGCGGTAGCTGCTGGCTCGCACCCTCCTCGATCTTCGCCGGATCCTGGAATGCGAACACGGAGATCGCGAGCCGCTGATCGACGAGCTGGCCGGCCGGGACGATCACCTTGGCCGTGACGATCATCCGGACCTGGTACGTGTCCGGGAGGAGCGTGAACCGCTTCTCGATCTCGAGGTTCGGTGTCTTCGTCGCGTACACAACCTCGGTGTCGGAGACCTTGGTCCCGGTCCACTCGGCGTTCTTGGGCACGACGTACCCGGAGCTCGCGAAGTTGACCTGGAACGCGCCGGTCATCGGATGCGAAGCAGGGTCGGGGAGCAGCTCGCCCTTGGTCTGGTCGCGCTCGAACCGCGGATCGGCCAGCTTCCACGACGACAGGCCACCGGTCCAGCTCGAAAATGTAGCCTCGAACCGGTTGGGGAAGCTCAGCGTGATCTTCTGCTCCGCGCCGCGCGGGAGCTCGGTCTGCGTGCTCGGTTCCGCGCCAGAAGCGGGCAGGGTGGAGACGCCGACCGTCGAGCCTGGAACGACGAGTGGACCCGATCCCGGGGTGGCCGTCGCCGTGGCCTTCGGCTTGTCATCCTCCTTGGGGGGGTTGATGAACTTCGTCCAGATCAACATCACGCCGAGCGCCAACGCGACTGCGAGTAGCAGCCGTTTCCCTTGACCTTCCATCTAGCTCTGCTCCTGGGCGTGGTGAGCGCAGCGAGCTGCGGACACCGGGTGATAACCGCCGTGGAACAGCGGATTGCAACGTAGGAGCCGGCCGAGCGCGAGCGTCGTGCCGACGACGATCCCGCGGGCCTTGACGGCGTCGAGCGCGTACTGCGAGCACGTCGGCAGGTAGATGCAGCTCGGCGTGCGCTTGAGCGGCGAGAGAACGCGTCGATAGAACATCACCGGCAGCAGAACAACTGCGACGAGGAGCCGGTGGATGGAGCGGATCATGAGAGGTGGCGCAGGATCTGGGTCAGATCGGTCGTGAAGTCGCTCGGGTGAAGCTGCACCGCGGCGGTGTCCTTGGCAATCAGGACCATGTCCCATCCCGTAGGCACCCAACCGTTGGTACGCAACCATTCTCGCAACATCCGCCTGATCCGATTTCGAACGACCGCGTTTCCCACTTTCTTGGTGACCGTGAGCCCGAGCCTTCCGGCAAGGTCTGGCGTGGTTCGTTTCCGAGCAATCGCGAGAATATGGCGCCCGTGGAGCTTCCGACCATTCGCCTGGACGGCGAGGAAGTCGGCGCGCTGTCGCAGCCGCATCTCCTTGGAGATCCCAAGGGGCTTGCGGCCAGCCATCCGGGGCTACTTCTTCGCGGACGTGACCGAGAGCCGCTTGCGGCCCTTCGCGCGACGGCGACGGAGGACTTCACGTCCACCACGGGTCTTCTTGCGGGCGCGGTAGCCGTGCGTGCGCTTGCGGCTCTTGTTGTGCGGCTGGTAGGTACGCTTGCTCACGGTAGGACTCCACGAAATCCGGGCTGAAACGCCCGGCTGAAAGATGCGAGGCGGGATCGAATACTCAAGCGAGCCCGGGAAGTCAAGCCGCCGCTCGTGATGAGGCGTCGATGTGGGACGACCGGCGCGTTCTCCGACGAGAATTCACGATCCTTCGTGCGCAACGAGAACGTCTCGATCCGGAGTTCACTTGGCGACGTTTTTGGCTTGCGGACCAAAATCGGAAGCTGCTACCACCTCCGAGCTTCCTCGCCTGTGGACAACGCCATTGGGTTGGCCGCGGGAGAGAACCAGAGGTCCCTGTGGATAACCTCTGGATTGGTTGTCTTTTGCCTGTGAACGATGCCGCTCAACTACATGTATCCACAGGACAAAGTCCTAGGGACCGGGGAATGACAGTACAGCTACTCTGGGACGAAGCTGTGGGGCGACTCAAGTCTCGAGGCTCTTCGCAGAATTACGACATGTGGCTGCGCCCGATCGAGGTCCGGTCCTTCGATGGCTCGGTCCTCCGGCTGCGCGCCCCCAACAGCTATATCCGGTCCTGGTTCGAATCGAACTTCCTGGGCACCTTGCTCAAGGAAATCCGCGAGCTCGGCCATGACGAGGTGCTGGTCGAGTTCGAGCCCGATGGCCTGGACTCCGGCCCCCTGACTGCCAGCGCGGCCGACCAGCTGGCCGTGGAGATGGCGGAGGAGGCGCCCGCGCCGCGCATCGAGGCGGTCACTCCGGTGCGAACGGTGGCCGCGGCCGTCGCTCCCGTCCACGCACCCGCGATCCGCGACGAGGACGTCATGCACGCCCCGGAGGCGGCATCGCTCAATCCTCGGTACAACTTCGAGACGTTCGTCGCGGGTCCGTCGAACCAGCTCGCCTTCGCAGCGTCGCAGGCGGCGGCCTCGAGCTATCCACCGAAGTACAACCCGGTGTTCATCTGTGGCGGCGTTGGGCTCGGCAAGACCCACCTCCTGCACTCGATCGGTCACCAGCAGCTCGCGAACCGCCCCGGCGCACGCATCGTGTATCTGTCGAGCGAGCGGTTCATGAACGAGTACGTCCAGGCGATCCGGACCGGCAAGATGCACGACTTCCGGCGTAACTACCGGGAAGGCATCGACGTCCTGCTGATCGACGACGTCCAGTTCCTCGCCGGCAAGGAGAGCACGCAGGACGAGTTCTTCCACACGTTCAACGCGCTGCACGAGAACCACAAGCAGATCGTGATGACGGCCGACCGCAAGCCGCACGAGATCTCGGACATTGCCGATCGCCTGCGCTCACGGTTCGCCTGGGGCTTGCTCGCAGACATCGAACCGCCCGAGCTCGAAGTTCGCATCGCGATTCTTCGCAAGAAGGCCGCGGTCGAGGCAGTGCAGCTCCCCGATGACGTCGCGCTCTACATTGCGTCGTCGATCAAGAGCAACGTCCGCGAGCTCGAGGGCGCTCTCATTCGCCTCGCAGCGTACGCCTCCCTGTCCAAGCGGCGCATTGACCTCGAGTTCGCCCAGGAGACCCTCGGTGCAGCGATCACGCGCCCACGCGAGATCCTGACGGTCGAGAGCGTCATCAAGACGGTGGCGAGCTACTACGGCCTCAAGCCGAGCGACATCAAGAGCGAGCGGCGCCACAAGTCTGTCGCTACTCCGAGAGCTGTCGCGATGTACCTGTCGCGACACCACACCAAGGATAGCTACCCGGACCTCGCGCGCGCGTTCGGCGGCAAGCACCACACGACCGTCATCTCGGCCGTCCAGAAGATCATCGAGCGGCTCAAGGACGACGCTTCACTGCGCTCCGAGATCCACGCGATCGAGTCGTTGATCCTCCGATGAACGCTGTGCAGAACCCTGTGTTCCTGGCTGTGTCCTGTCAGTGGACGGAGATCGACCTCGATCTTGTCCACACGTTGGCTGCATGGCATCCACTGCTGGGCGCGAAGGTTGCGCGTGGATCCGGAGTTCCGAATCGGGATGGTATTTCACCCCGTTATCGAGCTATCCACAGCATCCACAGGACCTTCTAATTCCTACTACTGAAAAGATCTTTAATCTTACTTAAAGATCAAGAGAGACGAGAGAGACGAGGGAGACATGGAGTTTCGAATCGCAAAGACTGAGTTTCTTCGTGGCTTGCGCCTCGCGCAGGGCATCGCCGATCGCAAGAGCACGATGCCGATGCTCGCGAACGTCCTGCTTCGAACGCAAGGCAAGAACCAGCTCCTCGTCGCAGCGACAGATCTCAACGTCTCGCTGACCGCAGAGCTCAAGAGCACGAACGCGAGCGAAGGCGGCATCACGCTCGGCGCAAAGAATCTCTACGAGCTCATCGCGAACGCTCCAGGCGACGAAGTCACGCTCAAGAAGGCGGACAACCACTGGGCTGAAATCAAGAGCGGCAAGGTCACGTATCGCATCGTCGGCATGCCTGACCGTGACTTCCCGAAGGTTCCCGACCATCGCGAAGCCAGCTACTCGACGCTCGAGAGCGCGGTGCTCCGCGAGATGATCGAGCGCACCCTGTTCTCGGTCTGCAACGACGAGACGCGGTTCCATCTCAACGGCGTGTACTTCGAGAGCGACGGCAGCAAGGCGCGGATGGTCTCGACGGACGGTCATCGCCTGAGCAAGGTCGAGCGAACCATCGCGAACGGCCCCAAGCTCACGTCGGGAATCATCATCCCGAAGAAGGGTCTCCTCGAGATCCGCAAGGTCCTCGACCAGGGCCCCTCGTGCAAGCTCGCCATCAAGACGCCGCACCTGTTCCTCGTCCAGGAGGACATCGCCATCGCGGTGAAGCTCATCGACGCGCAGTTCCCGCCGTACGAGCAGGTGATTCCCAAGGAGCACAAGAAGGTCATCACCGTCGACCGCGGTCGATTCATCGACGCGCTCCGTCGGGCGCAGCTGATGTCGTCCGAGACCCGTGGCGTGAAGGTCGCAGCAACCCGCGAGGGCGTGACCATCACGAGCGACAACCCGGACCTCGGCGAAGTGCGCGAGGAGATGGACGCCGAGTACAACGGCGAGCCCATCGCGATTGGCTTCAATCCGAAGTACGTCGTGGAGCTGCTCTCGCAGATGACCTGCGACCAGATCACGATCAACCTCGGCGGCGAGCTCGACCCTGGCTTGATCAAGCCGCTGACCGGCGATGACTACCTCGGCGTTGTCATGCCGATGCGGATCTAGACCCTGCGGATCGTCACGCTCGTCGCGGACGGGGTGCGAAACCTCCGTCCCGTGCAGCTGAAGCCGCGCGAGCGCTTCAACGTCTTCGTCGGAGATAACGGGCAGGGGAAGACCAACCTGCTCGAGGCGATCTACGTCATCGCGACGCTGCGGTCGTTCCGGACGGCGAAGCTGACGGACCTCGTCGGGTTCGGGGCGCCCGAGGCAAAGCTTGGCGCACGCGTCGTCAAGGACGAGCTGGTGCGCGTTTACGAGGTCGACCTGGCTCCGGGCGCTCGCAAGGTCCGGCTCGACGGCAAGGCTGTCAGGCCGCTGTCGCGCTACTTCGGCGGCTTCAACGTCGTCGTGTTCACGCCCGAGGATCTCGCGCTGCCGAGAGGGGCGCCGGGCGATCGCCGGCGCTTCCTCGACCGGGGCGTCTTCAACTTCGAGCCGGGCTACCTGTCGACCGCGACCGACTACGACAAGGTGCTGCGCACACGGAACAGCGTGCTCAAGCAAGCAGGGCAGGGTGTGCTCGGCGGTCGTCAGCTCGAGGAGATGCTCGCGGTGTACGACGCGCAGCTCGCAGCGCTCGCGGTCTCGATCGTAGCTGCGAGGGTGAAGTTTCTCGAGACGCTCGGGCCGGAGCTGGTGCAGGCGTTCGCGGCCATCACCCGCACGGGGCTCGGCGCCGGAGCACGCTATGTCTCGAAGCTCGTCGGGAAACCGGCGAGCGTCATCGAGGAGGAGCTGCGCGCAGGCAGGGCGAAGGACCTCGCGACCCAGTCGACGCAGCTCGGCCCGCACCGCGATGACGTCATTCTCGAGCTCGACGGCCGCGAGGCCGGAAGCTTTGCGTCCCAGGGTCAGCTTCGCGCGATCATGCTCGCGTGGAAGACCGCGGAGCTCGAGGTGCTCGGG
>JACCQV010000024.1 GCA_013813945.1 Deltaproteobacteria bacterium
ATCCAGCGTCTGGAAATGGAACATCGACCCGGTATCGGCCGGTGGCTCGGCCGGTTGCCTCGGAGTCGCCTACGCAGACGCCTACGCCTACGCCTACGAGGTCAACACAAGCGATCCCTGGGGTTAAAGCGGCGACTTGTTGAAGTTGTCGAACCGCACGACACCTGGCGCGTTGGGGAGAACGGACACATACAGTTGGACCGCGACCCGATCGAGACCGCCGACCAGGGTCGTCTGGCCGAAGGGCGCGAACGTGATCCCGTCGCGCGAGGTCTCCCAGTACACGTTATCCATCGCGGCGCGGATTCGCCACCAGCGGTGGCGGCACTGTCATACGGACTGTTCCCGACCCTGGTGCTGTTGCGCAACGCATCGAGCATTCCACGTTCTTCGCGGAGCTCGAGAACCTCACCAGCGAACGTCGTTGCGACCAGATGCACACCGCCAGGTTCCGTCGTGTTCAGCACCTGCGGAACTTCGACGGTGATTGCGTCGTCGCGCAGATCGTGGAGGGTCCTGCTGATCAAGGCGCCATAGTTTTGCTGGAACGGCACGACGGAGATCACGAGCTCGCCGCCGACCTCGTCAAGTGAGGCTACCGAGGAGGACACCTCCCATTGCTCGGCGATCTCCCCGTCTTCGAAGTCATCCGCGAGGGCGAACGTCTGGCAGGCCTCGCCGGACGAAGCTCCGCCGTTGAAGTGATCGAACGCGACCGTGAACGGCGTAACGCCCACAGGCGCTCCGACGAGAAAGTTGACGCGCATGAACGTTGCCCAGGTGAGACCGGGGAACAGGCTCCGCTGGACGAAGGTCATGCCATCCGCGGACGTCTCCCAGGTGATGTCGTCACCGGTCCGCGCGATCCGCCACCAGCGATGCGCGACCGCGTCGAAGGGAAGCCGACCGAGCTCGAGCCGCAAGGTGTCGACCATCCGCACGAGCACGAGCTCGTCAGACTCGTGCGCGATCTCGAGCTGGTTACCGCTGATCGAAGTCAGTGTGAGCCGGACGTACCCGTTGGCAGGCAGCGGCCCCGTCTCCACGTAGGTATCGACGGTGACCGCATCGTCCCGCAGATCGAACGAGCGAGCTGTGGTGACCACGTCGTACTCCCCCCCGACGGTCGTGCAGTGAATCGCACCGCCGCTCTCCGTGATCTGATTCGAGGACGAGCTCTGGTAGGTGAACCACAGAGGGTCTCGTTCACATTCGTTTCGGCGGCAGCGGAATGCCGGCGAGCCGGACCGGTTGATGAATCACTGCGCCCAGCAGCGTGCGTCCGCGCAGCGGACATCGCTTCAGCCTCGGCCTGGACCTGCGCGAACATGTCGGGCGCAGGACCCTCGTCGAGGTCGTTGTCCGCCTCGTCGCAAGCTGGCATGCGACCCGACGCATGATCCGATCGAGAATCGCGACATCGCCCTGATCGTACAAGGAGCACGTTGGGATACGGCGCTCGTGTCGGTGTTTCTGGAGGTGCCTGAGTAGGCGTGGAGCCTCGCCAACGCGCTCGCGTTCGCGTTCCGCGGACCGCTACATTCCGCAGGCTCGCGGAGCTCCTCGAGCCATTCTTTCTTATCCGGATCGAACGACTCGATTACCCACGTAGAGACCTTGGCCGCGTGGACGATCTGGTTTTGTTTGGGGGCCGACGCTCTTGAGTACGTCCATGGCGTTCATCAGGTAGGCTTGAAACATGGCCGTGCCGCAACAGCTCATTCAGCAGCTCCTCGCGCTCGACGAGAACGTGCGGCGCGAGTTGGGGCACGCCCTGTTGGAGAGCGTGGACACCTGGGACGACGACGAGACAACGCCCAAGGAGCAGGCGCAGCTCGACGCGATCATCGCGCAGTCGATCGCGGAGTCCGACGCCGGCCTTGCGATTCCGATCGAGCAGGCGATCGACGAGCTCCGCGCCAAGCGCGCAGCCCGCGCCGCACGTTGACGTGACTATCACCGTCAAGATCTTGCCGGCGGCGCGGCGCATGCTCGACGCGGCCGACGAGCGCTGGGTCGACGAGCATGGGCTGTTCGCCGATAATCCTCTGTTCGAGCAGATCACGCACGCTAGCGAACTCCTGCAAGCCTACCCCGAACTCGGAAAGATCGTCCGGCGTGGGCGCTCCGTGATCTACCGGCTTGTTCTGCCGTCACGCTGGCACCTGTATTATCG
>JACCQV010000028.1 GCA_013813945.1 Deltaproteobacteria bacterium
GGCGCTTCGGCAGGTGCGGCCTCGGCAGGCGGCGCTTCCGCGGGCGCCACAGGTTCATCGGCGTGCGCCGTCGCGAGCCCACCGACGAGGATCACTGCCAGCAGCGATGCAGGACGAGTGCGAGCGATGCGGAGCATGGGCGCACCCTACGAACTGGAGTTGTCGGGACTGCCGTCGCTTCGTGACCGCACGGCAACAACCCACGCCGGGATCGCGGCAATTGACGTCAGTTCGCTGACGCGGTGACAACTTCGTCTCAGCGCGACTGCGGGATCGTGACGGGGGTGTAAGGGGCGGGTGGGGCCGGCGTTTCTACTGCATCACGCGGTTGCTGCGCTGAGGAAGCGCGGCCGACCGCCTTTGCCGGAGGACCCACATGCGTCACGTCCGATCGATCGCGCTCGTCCTGTCCACGTCCCTGCTCGGCGCCTGTACCGGTGCTGCCAAGCGCAACATGGGCGCCGCGCCCCACAGCTACCACCCCGCCGTGGCATCGAGATCGGTCGTCGCGGCCGGGCCCGAGTCCCTAGCTGGTAACGACTTCCACGACTACGGCCGCAATCCGTGGGTTCTGACGTCGAAGGATCGGATGTCGACGTTCGCCGCCGATGTCGACACCGCGTCGTACACCGTCGCACGCCGCATGCTGAATGAAGGCAACCTGCCGCCGGCTGCGTCCGTGCGCGTCGAGGAGTTCGTCAACTACTTCGGCTATGCGTTCCCGCCGGCGCCGTCGGGCTCGCCGTTCTCCGTGGTGATGGATGCCGCGCCGTCGCCGCTGACGGCCTCGAGCCACATCCTGCGCGTGGCGGTCGGCACGAAGGCGAAGACCCAGGCCGAGCGCAAGCCGGCCAACCTGGTGTTCCTCGTCGATGTCTCCGGATCGATGAGCTCGGCGGATCGCATTGGCCTGGCACAGCAGTCACTGAAGATCCTGACCAGCAACCTCGGGCCGCGCGACAGCGTCTCGATCGTCACGTATGCCGGCTCGACGCGCGTCGTGCTGCCGCCGACGGGCATGGAGCATCGCGAGCGGATTCTCGCCGCGATCGACGAGCTCACTTCGGGCGGCTCGACCGCGATGGGCTCGGGTCTCGACCTCGCGTACGAGCAGGCGATGAAGGGCCTGCTGCCCGGAACGATCTCGCGCGTCATCGTGCTCTCGGATGGCGATGCGAACGTTGGCCCGGCCGGCCACGAGGCGCACCTGCGGATCATCGCGGAGCGCGCGAAGGCGGGGGGCACGTTGTCGACGATCGGCTTCGGCCTCGGCAACTACAAGGACACCGCGATGGAGCAGCTCGCGAACAAGGGCAACGGCAACAACTACTACATCGACTCGGCCGCGGCCGCGCGCAAGGTGTTCTCCGAGCAGCTCGGGTCGACGCTCGAGGTCCTCGCGAAGGACGTCAAGCTCCAGGTCGAATTCGATCCAGCCATCGTCGGCAAGTATCGGCTCGTCGGCTACGAGAACCGCGACATCGCGGACGAGTCGTTCCGCGACGACAAGGTCGATGCCGGTGAGATCGGCGCCGGTCACCAGGTCACCACGCTCTACGAGATCGAGCTGACGCCGGCGGGCCGACTCTCTCCGGCACCGTTCGGCATGGTGCGGATCCGCCACAAGGCGCCCGATGGAGACCGCGCGATCGAGAACACGTTCGCGATGGCAACCGCGCCCGCGGCGGCGTTCGAGGACGCGACGAATGACCTGCGCTTCGCGTTTGCGGTGGCGGCGTTCGCGGACGTCCTGCGCGGTGCGGACGAGGCGAAGGGCTGGTCGCTCGACAAGATCGCGGCGGTTGCGCGTGCAGCGGCGGGAACCAACAGCGATCGCTCCGAGCTGGTGTCGTTGATCGAGCGTGCGCGGACACTGCGCGGCACGACCGCGACCGTCGCCCGCTGATACACTCGGGGCGGTGAATCCGACCGCTGGGGCGCACAGCATCCGGGATGCCCCGACGGCGGCTCGCCTCGGCCGGGCTCTCGCGTCGCCGGTCGGGATTCTGATCATCGTGCCGGCCCTGGTGATCGCCGCCGGTGTGGCCGTGATGATGCTGGGCCGGCGTGCGACGAACGAAGCGAGCGGAGGGATGGCCCGCCGCCAGCTGGCCGCGCAGGCCGCAGATGTCCGCCACGATGTTGCGTTCGCGCTCGACCAGGCGGACCCGGTGCTCGGCCGGTTGCGCGCCCTCGCGGATCCCGCGTTGCCGATCGGCGAGGTCGGCCCGCGCATGCACGACCTGATGATCGACCGCCCGGGCGTCGCGAACGTCAGCAT
>JACCQV010000038.1 GCA_013813945.1 Deltaproteobacteria bacterium
GTCTGCCGTCGACGTGTACGTCACATTCGAGGCCGCGAACGTGTCGTCCTGTCGCGCGCCCTCGCGAGCAAGCGGCGGGCGATCGCTCAGATTGTTGACGAGCCGGACGTACGTCGACGCAAACCGGTACGAGATCGGCCACATCGCCTCGCCACTGGCGGGCGTGACCACGGTGTTGTGGATGACGAGCGGATCGCATGCGTCCCACAACGCGATGCCTTCGTCGAAGTCGGGGCCGGCGAACGGCGGGACCGCGAGGCCATTGATGCGGTTGTTGCAGATCACGCCATCCCGGTGGTCGGGCACGCCGGAACAGTCGGGCGGGAGGCTATCCAGGTACGACCGCCGTGGCCCTGAACCTCCACCGAGCATGATGTTCATCGGGGATCCTGTGAACGAGTTATTGACGAGCTGCGTCTCGCGACTCCCCGCACTGATCCACACGACGCGCTCCTGGCTCGTGGCACATCGGAGGTCCTGGAACAGGTTGTCTGCGATGCGCCAGCCGCGGATTGCTCGTCCGGAGATGCCGATCCTGCCCCGCGAGCAATGATCGACGCCGGCCTTCTGGGTCGAGACGAACTTCGAACACACGATCGTCCCGTTGTCGGCGTAGGGTCCGAGCTCCGCATTCGTGCCCGCATGGTCGAGATCGAGGGCGGGGCCTCCGTTGTCGAGGAAATCGACCGCGTGAATGAGCGTCCCGGTGATCGGCGTGGTCGTGGGCTTCACCAGCACGCCGGTGTACAGAGCGTTCGCGATGGTGAGCCTGGACAGGGTGAAGTTCGAGGCCTCGATCGTGAGCAGGGAAGTGCCGGTGTTCCCGCCGTCGATGACGACGTCGGATGCCACACCCGTTGCGGAGCGCACCGTGACGTTCGCGGTCAGGACGACGAGCGGGACACCCTCCAGAGCGTAGGTGCCCGGAGCGAGCGAGATCGTCCTGAACGGAGCCGCGAGGCTGATGGCCATCCTCAACTCAGCGACATCCATCACCGTCACGTGGGTCGTGTTCGGAGCTTCATCCAGCGCAGCGCACGATGGCGGCGGTGCGGCATCGGGCGCTGCGTCGGGGCGGCGCTCGTCGATCCCAAGAACCAGATCGCATCCTGCGAGGACCCAGCAGCAAGCGATCCATCTGCGCATGTTCACACCGCGTGCGGAGGACGGCGCGGCAGGGTCGCCCGGAACGTGACGTCGTCAGCGCCGATCTGCACCGTCATGGTGCCCGCGTGAGCGGCCACGATCTCGTGGACGATGTACAGGCCGAGCCCGAGGCCGGACTTGCGGTGACCGGGTCCGGTCTCGTGACGGCGGAACGGATCGAAGATCACCGAGACGAGGTGTGGCGGCATCGACCCGCGGTTCGTGACCTCGATCGTCACGTGATCAGCGGCATCGCCGTTCACGAAGACCCGGACTCGCTCGCCTGGCGCGCCATGCTCCATGGCGTTGGTCACCAGGTTCGAGAGGGTCTGCCAGATGCGATCGGCGTCGAACAGGCCGGTCGGGTCGCCCAGGGTCTCGATGTCGACGCGGTCCCCGACCTCCGCCGTGAGCTCGGAGGCCACCTGCCTTGCAACGGCCGCGAGGTCGACGCTGGCGAGGTGCGTCGGCATTCCACCGCCACTTCGGATCCTCGTGAAGTCGAGCAACTGGTCGATCATGCGCGCCATGCGGTCGGTGTTCCGCACGATTCGCTGGGTCGCGCGCTGCCGGGCTTCGTCACCGTCGGTCTGCAACAGGATCTCCGCAGCGGTCCGGATGCTGCTGAGCGGGTTTCTGAGATCGTGGCTGAGCACACCCATGAAGAACTCGCTGAACCGGGCGATCTGCTCCGCCCCTACCCGCTCACGGACCTCGACCGCCATCGAGACGATGTGCCCGATGGTGACTGCAAAGTCGCGCTCGGCCTCTGACCACCGGCGCGCCGGCCCCACGTGCTCGTGGCACACGACGCCCCACAGGCGCCCACGCACCCAGATCGGCACGTCCATCATCGACGTGATGCCAAGCGGTACGAGGTAGCCGTTGGTGAACTCGCGAGTGCGCTCGTCGACGCGCGCCTCGTCAGCGAGGATGATCGGATTGTCGGCGAGAGCCTTGAAGTAGCGAGGATAGGTCGCGGCTCCGAGGACCGTGCCGGTCTCGAAGCGGTCCTCGCTGCGGATGTACCCGGTCACGCAGCGGATCGCGCGATCGGACTCGAGCGTCCAGCAATTAACCCGCTCGACGTCGAGCTCGCTGGCATCGGTCCTCAGGATCCGCCGAAGCACCGCATCGAAGTCGGACTTGTCGAGCGCGGCAAGCTCGACCACCGCTCGGTGGCGAGACTCGAAGCGAGGGGTTTCCCGCCCGCCGCGACGTTCATCGACCACCCCGTTGG
>JACCQV010000065.1 GCA_013813945.1 Deltaproteobacteria bacterium
TCCGAGCACACCGGCGTCGTGATCGCAGGGATCGCGGCGAACGGCGACGTGGTCGCGGTCGATCCGCGGACCGGTGCCGTCCGCGCACGCGCGAGCCTCGGCACGACAGCGCCCGTGCTCGGCGCGACCTTCGACGCGGATGGTTGGGCCCCGTCGGGCGCGACCGAACCCGTCGAGACCATCGGCGCGCTCGTGACGATCGCGCGCGATCGCGACGCGCGCTTCGATCGCGTCAAGGAGCTAGCGGTCACCGCGCTCGCGAAGCTCCCGGGCGCGCAGGTGACCACCGAGCTGCTCGCGGTGCTCTCGGATGATCGCGCGTCGCAGCGGCTCAAGGACACGATCGTCGACCTGCTGGTCGCGCGGCACGATCCAGCGAGCCTCCCTGTGCTGACCGAGCAGCTCGCCGTCAAGACGGACTACCTCGCCGGGACCAAGCCGGATGGCCTCGGGCCAGTCGCGAAGGCGATCGCGGGTCTCGCGGGGACCGAGCTCGATCCGAAGCAGGTCACGGTCACGCTCGCCGCGCTGCAGGACCACCTCGACGCTCCGACCACCGACAGCCCCGATCTCGTCCATGTGATCGCGGCCATGGTGGCGATCGGGGGTGGCGCCGAGCGGCCCGCGCTGGCCTCGCACCTGCTCCTCTATCATGCGGACGACGACCGGGGGGCCGATGCCACGTGGCAGAAGGCCATCGTCGGGGGGCTGGCCACGAAGGCAAGTCCTCGGGACCGCGCCATGCTGCGGTACGTCGCCCGGGATGCCCGCAGCAAGCCCGGTCTGGCTGCCCTGATCCAGGTGGCCATCGGACCCGAGTGACCCCGATTGACACCGAGGAGCGGGACGGTCAGTCTGGTTTGAGGTGACGGATCGTCGGTTCAGGATCGTCATCTGTCGCGGGCCCGAGTGCGGGGATCGGCGGGGATCGGCGGTACTCCACGAGGCGTTTCGCTCCGCGCTGGAAGCCAACAAAGCGCGTGAGCACGCCGAGCTCGCGTGGCAGAGCTGCTTCGGGCGCTGCACGCAGGGCCCCAACGTCCTCGTGCGGGAGATCGTCACCCCGGAGCCCGGTGGCTTCACCGGCGGTGGCTTTGCGACGCTGCCGGGCCCGCGCGGGCTGACGGCGCTCTATAATCGAATCGACGAGAGCCGCGCCGGGCCCCTCGTCGTCCAGCACATCCTGGGCGGTCAGATCGTTCGAGAGTTCATCGAGCGGCCCGCGCCCACTGGCATTGGCGTCGTTGACCCCGTAGCATCGAGGACGAAAGACACCTTGAAATGACGCGCACATTCACCACGCTCACGACGTTTGGGTTCTTGCTCTTCGGCGCTTGCAAGGGTGAGACGAAGATCCAGGCAGATCCGCAGACCCAGAAGGACCTCGACTCCTGCCGCGCTGCGATGTCGGAGAAGGACAAGCTCTGCAAGTCGCTCGAGGACGAGAACGCACGGCTGATGCGCGGCAGCCCCGCCCCCGGCGATATCGTCGTCGCGATCGAGGGGACCGCCCTGACTGTGCGTCCTGCAAAGCAAGGTGAAGTGCGCCCGCTCGATGACAAGGCGGCAGGCGAGGCATCCAAGCAGTTCATCGATGTTGTCGCCAAGTCGCGCGGCGCGATCCAGAAGTGCTACGAGCAGGCGCTCAAGAAGGACACCGGTTTGCAAGCGCGGACGATCACGCTGACCGTCTCGGCGAGCTTCTCCCAGGCGGGTGGCTACAAGAGCTCCGCATTCTCCCCCTCGCTCGGCGACGCGTTTGATACGTGCATCAAGACGGTCGCAAGCAAGTGGGCGCTCCCGCAGAACTCGCCGGCGATGACGTTCAAGGCGCAGGTGTCTTTGACGCCATCGTGAGCCGGCGTGCTCGTCGCTCGCGCCCGGCTCTACGTGCGCGCCGAGCGCGCCGATGGTCAAGTGATCCAGGTCGGCTCGATCGGAATCGGTGAGTACGTCGGCGAGGCGGCGCTGCTCGGGCGGACACCGGCGGCGGCGCACGTGATCGCAGCGACCTCGGCCGACATCATGCTGCTGTCCGCGCGCGAGGTGCTCGAGCTCGCGGGCGCGTACCCCGCGCTCTGGGCGGAGCTCAAGGATGTCGGTGAGCGGCGAACGCGCGAACACCATCAGCGTATGCGCAGCCGGTAGTCAGCCGCGCTTCGCCATCAGGATGCGCTCGAGTGCCTCGCCGGCCGCGCGCGCTGCGAGTGCGAGCTGATCGTCGAACGTGTGGCGCAGGCGGTGCTCCGCGAACAGAACACCGACGACGCGCTCGCGGACGGTAACCGGCACCAGCAGGATCTCGACGGGCGCCACACCGAGTACACCAGCGAGGAAGATCCGGCTCGCCTCGTCGTGCGTCGGACCGCGGTAGGGCAGGCGAGTCCCGACAACGTCCTGCAGCGTCGAGGGTCGATCGAGGCGTAGCGCCGCGAACGGGGGCGTCGCTGGCTTGGGCTCGATCGAGAACACGCTCAGCTCGGTGACGCCCTTGCTCGCGCCCGCCTTGACGACGAAGAACCCGGCGCGGCGATGAGTCTCCGCGAGGTGCGCGACCATCATCCCGATGACGCCGTCACGATTGCTCGCGTGCTCGAGCGCGCGGATCAGCTCGAGCAGGCGAGAGGTCGCATCCATCTGCGCACGGATCGACGAGGTCGCCGCGCCGGGAACACCGCGCGCCGGCTCCGGTGGTGAGGGCGGTGCGACGATCAGCGGCGCCGTATCGATGTTCGAGACCGGGATGCGACCGGGAACGCCATCGTCGGCGCTCCCGGGAACCGCGCCGAGCAGCGGTGGGGGAATCGTCGTGCCAGGTGGGCCCCATCCATCGCCGACGTCCTCGTGGCGCTTCGTCGCGAGGTGGGCGGGAACGATCTCCGAGCTGCGCTGCGGGATCGCATCGTCGAGCTCGAGCGCGGACATCACCGCCGTCGATGGACCCAGCCCATCGTCGTCGTCATCGTCATCGTCATCGTCGTCGTCGTCGATATCCTCGAGGGTCGCTGCGTGCTTGCGAGCCGTCGGTGCCGTCACCGCGCGAGGCGGTCCCGGCCGCGGCGGCTCGGCGAGGTTGTGCAAGCTGGTGTCGTCACGGCCCGGCACGGGTGGCGCAGCAACCTCGTCGCTCGAGGAATCGTCGTCGGCGTTGGGAGCGACGGCCATCATGTCGAGCGTCGTCGGTTCACCGACCTCGGCCATCGTGTCGCGCTGCGCGCGGGTTACCGCAGGCAGGGCTCCGATTCCCACCTGCGTGGGTCGGGGAGGCCGCGGCGTCCGTGAGAACGGTTTCTTCGCGTCGAGCACCACGATCTCATCGTCGCTCTCGGCCTCGGGTGGCTCGGCAGGCGCGGCAGTGGCAGGGATGATCGGTGGAACCGGCTCGCTCGGTCGGAGGCGGTCGAGCAACACCGGCGCCGACTCGGCATCGTACCGCTCGTGGATCACGACGGCCGTGCTCGAATCCTCCGAGACCTCGATCGTCTGCATCGGAGTGCCGTTGTTGTCAGCGTCCGAGCTGCGCCCCGTTCCCACGAACGGGCGGCTCTGATCCACCAGCGCGGGTGCCTCGAGCAGGTCGTCGGAGATGATGATGCCGGGCCCGCTGTCGACGCTTCGATCGGGATCGCTCGTGATGTCGACCTCGCCCGCGCGTGCATAGAGCTCCGGCGGATCGCTCTTCGCCTTCCGGCGGCGGGCGGGAACCTTGCGCGGACTCGTCGCGTCTTCCGAGGGCAGGGAGACCTCGACGGTGATGACCGGACCGCTCTCGTCCTCGAGCGGGTCCTCCATGGCCGGCTTGATCGAGGGTGCGCGCTGCCGGCCGGGGATCCGGATCTCTCCGGACACGCTGCGCGCGCGAGGCGTTTCGGGAGCGCCCGTCGAGGGGGCGGGCTCGCTGACCGCGCGGACTGGTTCCTCGTCGACGATCGGGGTCGCGATCGCGATCTGCCCACTCTGCGGACGCTGCACGTTGACCGGGCCCGTGGCTGGCGGGATCCCGCGATGACGCATCGCTTCGACCTTCCCGGTGAGGCCTTTCGCGCGTGGCGGCGGAGCAGGTGTGGCCGGTGCCGGGGTGGGATCAGGCGCTGGCCGAGTAACCGGCTCGTTCGTCGATCCTTGGAGCAGACGCTGGCCGAGCGCGGTGACGTGACCGTAGTAGTGCGCGAGGCACCACGCGATCTGCATCTGGGTCGCGACCGCGCGCACGACGTAGGCGCCCGTGAAGAACGCGATCTCATCGACGGCGTGTCGGTCCGATGGGTCGCTCATCGCGACGGTCAGATTGTTGTCGCCATCGAGCGCCACCGGAACTGCGCGCAGCTCGATCGCCATGTCACTCGGGATCGCGGCGATCACCCGGACCGGGAGTCGCGCGAGCGTGTTCGGATTGACCTGCGGGACCAGCAGGCGCGAGCGGTAGAAGTCGGTGAGCGCGTCGTCGCCGATCGCGGCCGCGAACACCAGATGCTCGCCGAGCGTGCCGCCCAGCGTCTCGACGCGTGAACGTGCGTCGTCGAAGGCGCTGGGTGTTACCAGTCCCGAGCGAACCAGGAGTGCGCCGGCGTCATCGGCCACGTTGTCTTGGGCGGGTCTGTAAAACCCCGCCCGGTTCGGTGATCATGCGGACAGGCCGAGCGTGATGTCAACGAATCCGAGGATCTACCTGGACTTCAATGCGACCGCCCCCCTCCTGGCAGCCGCGCGCGAGGCGATCGAGGTCGCAATCGCGCACGGTGGAGGCGGCAACCCGTCATCGATCCACGCGGATGGGCGGCTGGCGCGGGATCAGGTCGAGCGCGCCCGGAACCAGGTGGCAGGACTGCTCGGTCGGCCCCGGGAGCAGCTCCTGTTCACCAGCGGCGGCACGGAGTCCAACACTCTCGGGGTGCTGGGACTGGCGGCGGTGATCGAGCAGCGCGGCGGCCGCCGGGTGGTCGCGTCCGCGGCGATCGATCACCCATCCCTTCGCGGCGCGGTCGCGGCACTGGTCAGCCGCGGCTGGGATCATCGCGCGTTGTCGGTGACCGTCGACGGTGCGCTCGAGCTCGGCGATCTGACCGGAGTGGGGCTGGTCTGCGCGAGCGCGGTCAATCACGAGCTCGGGACCCGCGTCGACCTCGCGGTACTCGTCGCAAGCGCGCGCGGAGCGGGCGCGCTCGTGCACATCGATGCGGTGCAGGCTGCGGGGAAGCTGGCCCTTGGCGCGATCGATGCCGACGCACTCGCGATCTCCGCGCACAAGCTCGGCGGGCCGCAAGGGGTCGGCGCGCTCGCGATCGCCATCGATCAGGGTCTCCCGATCATCGACGGTGGGCATCAGGAGCGCGGTCGGCGATCCGGAACGGAGAACGTACTCGGCATCGCGGGGTTCGGGGCGGCCGCGTCGATGGTGGATGTCGAGAGCTGGAGAGCGGTCGCCGCGCTTGGTGAACGTCTCGAGACCGGGCTCCTCGCCATCGAGGGCGTGAGGATCCATGGTGCGGGTGCTCCACGGATCGGCGGAACGATCAACGCCGGGTTCGCGGGGACGCTGGGTGAATCGATCGTCGTGGCGCTGGATCTCGCCGGCATCTCGGCCTCCACCGGCGCGGCGTGCACATCCGGATCGATCCAGCCATCGCCCGTGCTGGTCGCTACGGGAATGCCATCGGATCGAGCGAAGGAAGCGGTTCGGTTCAGCCTGGGTCGGTCGACCACCGCGGACGAGATCGAACACGTGTTGTCGGTGCTCCCCGCGATCGTGAGACGTGCTCGCACGTCGCGAAAATGAGGAAGTCTCACCTAGGTATGCGCGAGCCCACTCCGCGAAATTGTGGTGATACTCCGTGTCTCGCCCGATGCAATCGCAGTCCAGAGTGCCCGCGTCGACCCCGGTCGACCGTACCCGGTTCGAGCTCGCGCTCGAGGCCAGCGGAATGGGCGTCTGGGAGTGGCGGATCGCCGACAACCGGGTGTTCTGGTCCGCGGATGTCGAGCGGATTCACGGCATCGCGGTCGGCTCGTTCGACGGAACGCTCGAGATGCAGCGCAAAGATGTGCATCCCGAGGATCGCGAAACCGTGCTCGCTCAGCAGCAGCGCACGCTGACGCAGAGGACTCCGCATCATCTGACGTATCGGATCATCCGCCCCGACGGTGAGGTCCGCTGGCTGGAGTCGCACGGCAAGCTGCTGGTGGACGAGCGCGGTGCTCCCGATCGCCTCATCGGCGTGGTGCGCGACATCACCGAGCGCCGTGATGCGGAGACGGCACGAGTCCGCTCGCTCGCATCGGATGTCGCGCGTGCCGAGGCGGAGCGCCAGAAGGAGCGGCTCTCGGCGATCTTCGAGAGCATCACGGACTCCTTCATCGTGCTCGACGACGATCTCCGGATCGCACAGGCAAACAAGGCCGCGCTGAAGCTCGCGAAGAAGCCGGCTTCCCTGCTCGTAGGCAAGAAGCTCGCGGAGCTTCCGCATACCCAGGGCCCGAACGTCGACAAGGGTCTCCAGCGTGCACTGCACGATCAGAAGGCGCAGATCGTCGAGGACTACATCGCCTCGATGGACCGCTGGTTCGAGACGAGCATCTTTCCGCTCGACCACGGTCTGTCGGTGTACTCACGCGACATCACGCTGCGTCGCCGCGCGGTCGAGCTCACGACGCGGCTCGCACGTCACGACGCGCTGCGCGCCGATGTCGGGCTCGCCCTCTCGGAGCAGCGCGACTTGAGGGAGATGCTGGTGAGCTGCTGCCAGGCGATGGTGCGGCACCTGGGCGTCGCGTTCGCACGATGCTGGACCGTTGACGAGGCGGGCTCCACGTTGCTGCTGCAGGCGAGCGCCGGGATGTACACGCATACCGATGGGCCGCACCGCGCGGTCCCGATCGGCAAGTTCAAGATCGGCCTGATCGCGTCGGAGCGCGAACCGCACATGACCAACGATGTGCAGAACGATCCGCGGGTCGGCAATCCCGAGTGGGCCAAACGCGAGAAGATGGTCGCGTTCGCCGGCTACCCGATGATCGTCGACGACGAGCTGGTCGGCGTGCTCGCGATGTTCTCGCGATCGCAGATACCAGACGACACGATGAGCGCGCTTGCCGGAATTACGGACACGATCGCCCAGGGCATCGTCCGCTGGCGCACCGAGCGCGAGCTCGAAGACCGCATGCAGGATCTCGCACGCTCGAATGCGGATCTCGAACAGTTCGCCTATGTCGCCTCGCACGATCTCCAGGAGCCACTGCGCATGATCGCGAGCTACAACCAGCTCCTCGCGAGGCGGTACAAGGGCAAGCTCGGCGAGGATGCCGACGAGTTCATCGGCTACACGGTCGAGGGCGTCACCCGCATGCAGCGGCTGATCAATGACCTGCTCGCGTACTCGCGCGTGGGAACCCGTAGCAAGGAGCCGGTCGAGGTCGACCTCGAGAAGCTGCTCGCGCCGACGCTCGCGAACCTCGAGCGTGCGATCATCGAGGCCGGCGCCGAGATCACGCACGATCCGCTGCCCACGGTGATCGGCGACGAAGGTCAGCTGGCACAGCTGTTTCAGAACCTCATCGGCAACGCGATCAAGTTCCACGGCGCCGAGCCGCCGCGGATCCACATCGGCGCATGCGCCGACGCGGCTGGCTGGAAGCTGTGGGTGAAAGACAACGGGATCGGAATCGATCCGCAGTACTTCGAGCGAATCTTCGTGATCTTCCAGCGCTTGCACGCGCGCGAGGACTATCCGGGCACGGGAATTGGTCTTTCGATCTGCAAGAAGATCGTCGAGCGCCATGGCGGTAAGATCTGGGT
>JACCQV010000067.1 GCA_013813945.1 Deltaproteobacteria bacterium
GCGTCCTGATCACCGGCGAGAGTGGCACCGGGAAAGAGCTGGTCGCCCGGGCGCTGCATACCGAGGGCTCGCGCGCGAAGATGCCGTTCGTGGCGATCAACTGCGGCGCGATCCCCGACGAGCTCATGGAATCGGAGCTGTTCGGGCACAAGCGGGGTGCGTTCACCGGTGCGATCGCAGACAAGCGCGGTCTGTTCCAGGAGGCGGACGGCGGCACCCTGTTTCTCGACGAGATCGGCGAGCTCTCGCTGAGCTTGCAGGTCAAGCTCTTGCGCGCTCTCCAGGAGCGCATGGTCAAACCGGTTGGCTCGACCGAGGAGCGGGAGGTCGACGTCCGGGTCGTCGCTGCCACGAACCGCGATCTCGATGCCGAGGTCGCCCGAGGTGCGTTCCGTGCCGACCTGTACTACCGACTCAACGTGATCCAGCTGTGGATCCCGCCGCTCCGGCACCGGCGCGAGGACATCCCGTTGCTCGCCGAACACTTCTTGCGCCAGTTCGCTGCCGAGCATGGTCGCACTGCGCAGCTGACGGTCGAGGCCATGCGGAAGCTCGAAGCCCACGATTTCCCCGGCAACGTCCGCGAGCTCGAGAACATGATCGAGCGCGCCCTCGCGATGTCGTCGAGCCCTGTGATCGGGGTGACCGATCTGCCGCAGCTGCGCGTCTCGAAGCCCCCTGAGGTCCCTTCCGAGATTCCTCCAGAGGGAATCGACCTCGATAGCCTCGTCAGCGAATACGAGCGGGTGTGGGTGGTCCGCGCGCTCGAGCGGACGGGCGGGGTGCGGAAGAAGGCTGCGGCCCTGCTGGGAATCAGCTTCCGTTCTCTTCGGTACCGGCTCGAGAAGCTCGGCATCGACAAGGGCGACGAGAAGGATGATCCCGAGCCGTCAGGCGACCTCAGCTGATACGCAACTACATGTAGAAGCGCGAGAATTGACCCGGAAAGTGACGTTTTGCGGCACATCACGCGGCCGAACGACCCGCCTGTGCGGACTTAAGGTCAAGAACTCGTGGCACGTCCATTGCTCATGTACGCTCCCACCAAGGGGGACACAGAATGATTTCACAGCTCAAGAAGCTCAGGCAGCGCGGGTTCACATTGATCGAGCTCATGATCGTCGTCGCGATCATCGGCATTCTCGCGGCCGTCGCGATTCCGGCATTCATGGACTACATGAAGAAGTCCAAGAAGACCGAGGCTGCGCTGCAGCTCAACAAGATCGGCAAGAACAACAAGGTGATCTTCATCTCGAGCGCTTCGTTCGCAACGGGGAGCGTCACTGCCACTCCTGCGACGACGTGCTGTACGGCGGCTGACAAGAAGTGCCCGGTGGCTGCTGCCAACTGGGCGGTGTCCGGCTGGCAGGCACTCGACTTTCAGGTCGACGAGCCGCACCTCTTTCAGTACGCATACGTCGGCGGCGCCAACGCCTCCACCGCAACCGCGGTCGGTGACCTCGATTGCGATGGTACTGCCATCACGTACTCGATGCTCATGGCAGCCGCTGGCGGCAATCCATCAGCCCAGCTGATCGAGCCGCCGCCCAACACCGACTAGTTTCTCTCGCGACCAGACAACCACACGCCGCCCGCTGGGCGGCGTTTTTCATTTGCTATGCTGGGCGCCGTGAGACTCGCGCTGGTCGCCCTCCCCCTCGCCGCCGTCGCATTGGCCGGTGCGCACGTGGCACGCGAGCAAGCGAAGACGGGTGCCCGGACCGAGGTCGGCGACCGGCCGTACGCGCCATCCCCGACCGCCGCGCCGATCGTGACGCTCGGCTATCGCGAGCTTGCTGCGGACCTGTTGTTCGCACGGCTGATCGGATACTGGGGAAGCGAGCACAACGAAGCGGCCGCCATCGCGGACCTCGCCGAAGCCATCACGGCACTCGACCCTCGGTTTCGCCGCGTCTACGATTTTGGCGCCATCGCGATGACCGGGGCGCAACGCGGAGTCGACAACTCGGTTCGGTTCCGCGCGATCAAGCTGCTCGAAGCAGCCGCGCGTGCCTATCCCACGCAGTGGCGGTATCCCAATCTTGCCGGTCAGATCTATCTGGCGGACCTCCAGACCGATGATCCGGCGCTGCGCCGCAGCTGGGATGAGAAGGGCACCCTGTTGCTCGAATCCTCGGCGCGGAAACCCTACGCCCCCGCGGAGGCCGGCATGAACGCGGTCGCGCTGCGCAGCCGGTTCGGCCAGCATCAGCGAGCTCTCGATGGTCTCCGCGAGCTCTTGCTGATCACTGAAGATTCCGGAGCCCGGGCCCGGATCGTCGCGAAGCTCGGCGAGCTCTCCAAGGACGTTCCGGACGAGATGGCCGCCGAGCTGCTCCAGGCACGCAAGGAATTCGAAGCCGAGTGGACACGTGAGCGG
>JACCQV010000071.1 GCA_013813945.1 Deltaproteobacteria bacterium
CAACCCAACGACAACTACATCACCCCGCGACGACAACTACCCCACCGAGATCCACCCCGCGTGAACCACCCGTCGGACCGGCAAGAATAGTTGTCGCCAGCCGGCAAAAGTAATTGACGCCAATCAGGGCCAGCGCACCGAAGCCTGACCTCGATCCCGCTGACACGCCACGCCGGGCTAACGCGACCCCGATGAAGATCGCCGGCGCCTCCAGCAACACCACGAACAACGAGAATGATGGTTCGAAGGTGACGCCCTGTGCGGCGAAGCTGGCACTCGCGACCGCGAAGGTGCCGACGCTGACTGATCCGTAGTGTGCAGCGACGCCCGCAGCGTCAACGCGGGAGAGCCGGACCCACGTCGAGAGCGCGAGGTATGCGATCACGGTCAGAGCGCACCCCATCGCGACGACGCACAGTGCAGGCTTCCAGACCTCGGCCAGCGGCTGTGCAGCGAGCTCGACGCCGCCCTTGAGGCCGATCGCGAGGAGGAGGACGACGCTCAGCGTGTCGTGCAACGCAGGGGGGAACGACAGCTCCGATCGCAGCACCCGAGCGACAACACCGAAGAGAAAGAATGCGAGGAGTAGCTCCACGGAGAATCAGTTCAGGGGTCCGACGAACGGCAGCGTGAGGCAACCCCGGCGCCTGGTCTCTCCGAAAGTTCCCACCGAACACTTCGATATTCTCGAAGCGGAAGCGCGGTCGTCACCACTCGGTGTCGAAGGCGTCTGCCGGCAGATCGTCGCCTTCACCGCCACTGGACGCGTCCGGCTCCGGCGGCGGAACGCTCGTCTCGACGGGCGTGTTCGAGGCATCCACCGTCTGGACGCCGGGCATCATCATGAAGGAGCCGAGCATCGCCATGCTCATCATCCCCATCATCGGACTCGGGTAGTAGGCGTCGTGCGGATCGTAGTTCTGGTCGATCGGCTGCGCCTCGGCGCGCCGCCGGTTGCGCTGCCGATCGGGTAGCACGAGCCGCGCCTCCGACGCGGTGACGTTGGCGCTGGCCTCGGGCATCGCCCGAGCAATCGCATCCCGGGTACGAACCACGAAGCTGTCGAACGAGAGCTGCGCGAGCTCGACGATGCGAAGGTCGCGAACGAGCGGCTCGGCGCGCGCGCGATACGCGTCAGCGTCCTCCCCTGCCCGTGGCTCGAACGCCTGGATCCGTCCCGAGACCACCACCCGAACAGCCGGCTCGTGCTTGGGATGTTCGGTCTGCGCCTGCACCTCCAGCACGATATGGAGGCCCGCCTCGACGTGCTCGACAGCGAGCCGGAGTAACCCGAATTCGCCGATCGCCGCCCCGACGTCATGGAACGCGAGGAACAGATCCCCGAGGTCATCGAGCTTGCGCTCGCGATCCTGGAACACGACGAGCTCGTCGATGACGAGCGAGACCGCGTTGGTCGCGCCGAGCTCGGTCAGTGCTGCTCGGACGGCGTCCACCACCGCCGCGGCTTCGATTGATGCACGTATGCGACCGGTGCCCAGGTCGGGCTCTCCACCCAAGGCCTTGCGGACGCGAGCCAATAGCCCGGGCCGCTTCAGGATCTCTTCGCCCGCGACATCCACTGTGATCGTTCCGTACAGCTTCACGACTCGTGCCTTTCCTCGAGCCTGTTGGTCGAGCCACGCAGCGACATCTCGCGCTCCACCGCGACCACGATCGCCGCGGCGAGGAGCATGGGCGTGGTCGACTCGTTTTCGTCGTCGCGTTCGACCGTGACGATGGCACCCGTATCGAGCCAGATACGTACGCGCACGCGAGGCCCCCGAAATGAGCAGGTCACGAACTGGACGACCACTCCGCGGACCTGTTCTCGACCGGCCAACGCCGCGAAGGCTTGCTCGCGGATCGCATCCGCCAGCGACGCTCGACCCGCACCCAGCGCCCGACGCGGTTCGTCCCCTCGAATCACAAACGAGACTGGCTGCCCACAATCGGCGGCTCGTGCACTCATGTCATCTCGTCTGCGCGGGTTCGCGTTGATCGCCGCAACGGTTCGCGCGCGTCGGAGCGACGCCTCTCGAGCAGTGGCTGGCGCGCGCCACACGTCGTCGTCTTGGCCGTCCTCGCCGCCCTCGTCGCCCTCGTCGTCCTCGTCGTCCTCGTCGCCGAGACGCAACGCAGAACGGTCGGTTTCCTTGAATCGAATGGCGAGCTTCACGATGACCTCCCAGCACTCGTTGTAGTCATCGTGCGCGGCGACGACACCGACCAAGTTTGAAGGTCACCCATCCGTTTTTTGGAAGTGTGCTACGACGTTCGACGGGCTCACCGCATGGAATGGTTGAACTACCACCACCTCCTCTATTTCTGGATGGTCGCCCGCGAAGGCGGGCTCGCGCCGGCAGGGAAGGTGTTGCGACTCTCGCAGTCCGCGTTGAGCGGTCAGATCAAGAGACTCGAAGACAGTCTCGGCCAGCCGCTGTTCGAACGCCGCGGCCGCAAGCTCGAGATGACGGAGAACGGGCGTGTTGTCTACAAGTACGCGGACGAGATCTTCGGCCTCGGGCGGGAGATGCTCGACACGCTCCGTGAACGGCCGACACCGCGCGCGTTGCGCTTGACCGTCGGCATCTCCGACGTCGTGCCAAAGCTGCTCGTCCGCACGCTGCTCGAGCCGGCCTTTCGACAGGAGGGTGGCCTCGCATTGATCTGCAAGGAAGATCGCTTCGATCGGCTGCTCGCCGAGCTCGCCCTGGATGCCGTCGATGTGGTGATCGCGGATGCACCGGTGCCACCCGATGCGAGCGTCCGCGCCTACAACCATCTCCTCGGCGAGTCGACGGTCACACTCCTCGCGCCGGCTGCGTTGGCATCGGCGATGCGCCGATCGTTCCCGGCCGGGCTCGACGGGGCGCGGCTCTTGTTACCGACGTCTGGTTGCACGTTGCGACGAAACCTCGACGCCTGGTTCGCTGCTTCGGAGATCCGTCCCCTCATCGTTGCCGAAGCCGAGGACAGCGCGCTTCTCAAGGCGTTCGCGGCCGATGGCATGGGTGCCCTGTTCGTCCCGACGGTGATCGCGAAGATCGTCGCGCACCGCTACGGCCTCGTCGAGGTCTCCGAGGTCGAGAGCGTACGCGAGCGGTTCTATGCCATCTCCGCCGAGCGGCGCCTGGTCCACCCTGCCGTGCTGGCGATCCGGACTGCCGCACGTAACGTTCTGTTCGCGTGAGTGCGTTGGCGCCCGTCGCTACGACGTGAGCGC
>JACCQV010000838.1 GCA_013813945.1 Deltaproteobacteria bacterium
GCTTTGTGCTCGCTGCGGATCCCGCGGTGCGCACGGTGGATGTCACGATCGATACGCCTGCCGAGGCCGACCTCAGCGTGGAGCTCCTCGTCGATGGCAAGGTGATCGCGAAGGCGGAGCAGCCGGGCAAGGGGAAGGCCGAGCGCGTCACCGGACCGATTCCTGCGGGCGCGCAACCGGTGATCCGGGTGCGCGGGAGCGAAGCCTCGGCCGAAGGCACCTACGACGTCCAGATCGCCGAAGGCCCGGCCGCGCCACCATGACCCAGAGTGCGCCGCGCTCCACGCAGATCCTGGTCGTCCTCGCGTTGATCAACCTGGTGGCATACGCGGCGCGCAACTCGCTGCTCGCGGTGTATCCGGATCTGACGCTGCGCTACGGCATCGACTACGCGCAGATCGGATTTCTCCAGACCGTGTTCATGCTCCCGCACGCGATCGCGACGCTGGGATTTGGCTGGGCGGGCGATCGTTATGACCGGCGGCGGGTGATCGTCGTCGGCGTCTTGATCACGAGCGTCGCCGGTGCGGCGGGCGCGCTGACCACGAGCTACGAGGGCCTCGCACTGTCGCGCGCCGTGGTCGGGTTCGGCACAGCAGCGATCGTCCCGGTCGCGAACTCGATCCTCGGCCAGCTGTTCAACGGTCCGAACAAGGCCAGCCGGATAGCGATCTTCAACCTCGGGCTGTTCTTCGGTGGCGTGGCCGGCGTCGCGACCGGCATGGCGCTCGGGTTTCCCAACGTGGTCGTGGCGCTCGGGGTGCCGGGCATCCTGCTCGCCGTCGTGCTCTTGCGCCAGCCGGTGCCGACGCATCCGGAGCCATCCGCCGCGAGCTCGCTGACCCAGGGCCTCGCCGTGTTCACGAAGAAATTTCTCGGCGATGCGCGCGTGCTGCTGAAGATTCGCACCCTGCGCTGGGTGATCGCATCGACGACCGTGATGGCGTTTGCGGCGGGCGGGCTCGGCGCGTGGTTCGTCGAGTTCCTCGAGTGCGAGAAGGGGATGGGCAAGGGCGGGGCGTCCACGCTGTTCGGGCTCGCACTGTTCGGCGGCCTCGCCGGGGTGCTCACCGGGGGGCGGATCGCGGATCGCCTTCGCACACGTGTCACCGCGGGTCGACTGTGGACGATCGTGATCGGCGTCTCGTTGACGACACCGTTCGTGGCGATGTCGATCCTGGTGCCCGCGGGCGTCGGGCTCTACATCGCGGGCGTCGCGACGATGTTCTTCATCTCCTGGTATCACGCACCGGTGGCGGCGACCGTCGATGATCTCGCGCCGGTCGGACGCAGTGTCGCGGCGCAGGGGCTCGTGATCTTCACGATGCACCTGCTCGGGACGGCGCCGTCATCGTGGGTGATCGGGATTGTCTCCAAGCGGTGGTCCCTGACCGATGCGATGTGGGTCCCGACCGTGGCGCTCGGTATCGCTGCCGTGTGCATGGCGGTCGCCGCCACGACCTTTGCCGCGGACGCGTCCCGTGCGCGTGCCAGTCGCACCAGTGACGAACTAGGGCTATAACCGCTGGCACATGCGCGCGCTCGCGGTCGGTTCGACTCTCGTTCTGGTTCTCGTCCTCGGCGCATCGGCGTGCTCGCGTAGCAAGGGCCCATCGCAGACCCTCGACAAGTACGGCCGTGCGCTCAAGAACCACGACTTCGGCTCCGCGTACGATCTGATGTCGTCGAGCTTTCGCGGCAAGGTCTCGCGCGAGGACTACGTGCGGATGATGCGCGACAACCCGCGCGAGGTCGACGAGACGGCGGAGCGGCTGCGCGGCAAGCGCGGCAGCATGGAGGTCTCCGCCGAGTTCGAGTACGGCCTCGGCGACACGATGCGCCTGGTCCAGGAAGACGGGCGCTGGAAGATCTCGACCAATCCGCTCGGTTTCTACGACCAGTCCTCGCCGAAGGCCGCGCTGCGATCCTTCATCCGCGCGTATCGGCTCGAGCGCTGGGACGTGATGCTGCGGTTCGTGCCGAGCACGTATCGCGAGAAGATGGACGCCGAGAAGATGAAGGCACAGTTCACGGGGCCGTCGCGGGAGCAGATGGAGAACCTCGTCAACACGCTCGAAGCCAACGTCGACGAGCCGATCGTCGAGCGTGGCAACGACGCCCGGATGTCCTACGGCGATCGGTTCACCGTGCAGTTCGTCAAAGAGGACAACGCGTGGAAGCTGAAGGATCTCGATTGAACGCTGGCTAGACGATCTGCCAGGTGTGGGTGTGCTGCGTTGGTGACTACACTCCCTGGTGGGCGCAACCTGTCACCAGTGGCCGCAAAAAAGTCAGAGTGTGGAAGCGCGGCACAACGTGGCGCTTGTGTTCACGAAACCTCGACGACGGGGCGCGTCAGTGGGCTGCGACGTGACAGATTGCGAGTGATCTCACAGCGTCGCAATTTCGTACGTTAGAAGTGAAGCCCTTCGGATTCCGATGCGTTAGAATAGAACTACGGGAATCAGCGTCACAAGGCCCGTGGGTTGCAGTGTTGGAGGTTTGGAGCTACCAAGACCCGTAACGTAGTTAGGCTCGACACTCTGTACCTGTGAAAGGTGGTCCGCCGATGTTGGATCCCTGGATTATCGAAGAGATCCTGAAGAAGGAAGAGGAACGTCGCAAGGAGCAGGAAGGCGGTCGAGCCGAGCTGCCCGTGTACCGTCCTGATATGGGTGAGAAGCCCGCCATCAAGCCCGCAGAGGAATCTGAGCGTGGTGTGATGATTATCGACATCTGACACACTTCCCTTCATATCCACTTTTGCCGATTTTTGTTTGGCGGTCTCCCAGTATCCCTGGCGAGACCGTTCGCGCTTTCGGCCCGTATCTGGGATAGATACGCGCTGTGCCACGTAACGCTGGGCACCTGTTCACGATCGCGCTGGGCGTCCTGGGGTGGGGCGTGGTGCTTGCACTCCCGGCGCTCGACGTCCTCCCGGATGCGGCTCATACGAGCCCGCTGTGGATCGCGCTGTTCGTGGTGGTCATTCTCGCGGCTCGTGCGCTCGCGTTCCGGCTCATCGAGGGCAGCGTGCTGTCGCTCGACTCGGCGTACTACGTCGCAGCGGCACTCTGCGTAGGGTCGGTCGGGGCAGGTCGACTCGTCGCGATCGCCCTGACGGTGGATGCCTCCGCGCGGCTCTATTACGCGCGCAAGCGCGATCGCGTCGATCCCGCGACCTGGTGGGAGGAGCTCGGCTACGTCCTCTACTTCGGTGGGATGTCTGGCGCGGTCGTGACCCTGTGCGGCCACGCGCTCGGCGCTGACTCCGTGATGGCCACCCTGCCGGATTCGGCGCCCAACGCGGTGGAGATCGCGCTGCGCGTGGTGTCGATCGCAACGTTGCTCCTGGTCACGCACTACGCCATTCAGGGCGTGCGAATTCGCCTGCTCGGGCGCAGCTGGCGCACCTACCTCCAGGATCTCGCGCTCCCCGGAATCCTCGCCGAGGCGTCGCTGATGCCGATCGGCGTCGTGCTGGTGCTGCTCTACGATCCGGATCAGCCGCTCGGCTTCCTGCTGCTCTCGCTGACCTACCTCCTGATCAACCTTGTGTTCTCGAGGCTGTCGCGGACGCAGCACCAGCTCGAGGAGCGTGTGCACGATCTCGAGATCTTGACCGCGACCGCACGCAAGCTGTCCGCGTCGCTGCAGCTCGAGGAGCTGGTCGAGGCAGTCGCGCGCGAGACCGTGGTCGCGATCCCGGAGGCCGAGGCAGTGGCGCTCGTTCATCGGCGCTCCGGTGGTGAGAGCGGGCTGGTGATCGATGGTTTCGATCGCTCGAGTGATCGGTTTTTTCGACAGAGCATGGTCGAGGGCTCGGGCGCCGCCGGCTGGGTGATGCAGCACCTTCAACCGCGTCGGATCGACGACCTCGAAACCGAGGATCTCGATCTCGGAGTGGATGGAACGCAGGGCATCCGATCGTGGCTCGGCGTTCCGCTGATGATGTACGGCGGTTGCGAGGGCGTGATCGCCGTCCAGAGCACGCGGCAGGGAGCGTTCCGCGCGGATCACCAGCGGCTGCTCGAATCACTCGCCCTCCAGATCGCCGCCGCGCTCCAGAACGCGCACCTGTACGAGCTCGCGATGATCGACGGCCTGACCGGCCTGTTCATGCGGCGCTACTTCGACGCTCGCATCGAGGAGGAGGTCGAGCGCTCGAAGCGCTACGGCACGCCGTTCTCGGTGCTGATGATGGACGTCGATGATTTCAAGAAGCTCAACGACGAGCACGGGCATCTGATCGGGGACCGCGTGCTGCGTTCGATCGCGAACACCGTCAAGGCGCAACTCCGCGGCGTCGATACCGCGTCGCGCTACGGCGGCGAGGAGATCGCGGTGATCCTTCCGCGCAGTGACATGGTGTCCGGATACAACGTCGGCGAGCGGATCCGCGCGGCGATCGCGGACTCGCGGATCACCACCGACTCGGACCCACCGAAGGTGCTGACGGTCACGGCATCGTTCGGAGTCGCGTCGTATCCGGAGAGCAAGGCAGCCGACGGCGAGGATCTGATCCGCCGCGCCGATCGTGCGCTGTATCGCGCGAAGAAGACCGGCAAGAACCGGGTCGAGCTGTTCTGGAG